>JAEUVL010000122.1 GCA_016786965.1 Chitinophagaceae bacterium | reverse complement strand
TGAACTGCCTGATAAGAATCACCGCTATCAAACCAAACCACCAGAAGTTTTGTGTGCCGCTGCCAGTGTCGCTACCGGTGCCGGAACGATCGCTCCTGTTTCCAAACAGATTCCGAAACCAGTTCCCCGAAAATGAAAAACGGCCTTTGTTGTCACCGCGAAAAGTTCCCAGTGTGTCAAGCGGCAATGCGAGACTCAACGCTTTATCGGGATGAGTTTCGAGGTACTTGAGATACTTTTGCATTTCCCTTTTGTTGCCTGCCAGCAGCTTCTTCATATTAAAAGGAAGATTGTCAAGCACCTCTTTCTCCGTCGGCGGGTTCAATAACTCGTTGATGAGTTTTTCATCACTCAGTTCCAGCATCCAGGCCCGTACAGCGCCGGGGATGTACGCACCGGTAACTGGCTTTTCTGACCCGACAGTGGCCGCCGGTGCAAAGTCTAGCATGGTTGTCCATTCGATGGGTTCCTCTAATACTATACTACCAACCACCGGGTGCAGGAGTATTTTTTTGCCAGGTTCAAGGCTGGCTAACTCTTCGTCATCAACGGCAGGCAGGTAAACCGATTGCTCAGGCAACAGGAATTTATTTCCCGCATACTGGAGCCATTGGTGATTCCGGATATCTTTGGGCAAAGGCCCGCTGTTAAAAAAAAGCACACATCCATACAACGTGTTGGCCTGCAAACCCGGCACCGCATACGCCTGTACCCTATCCAGGTCAATGTCGAGCTGGCAAATGGCGGACATCCATTCCTGCACCGTTTCTCCTGTAATGAGAAGGCTGTTTACCTGGTATAGGTTTTTATGATATGGCTTAAGCCTTACCTGCATGCCCGATAATTTGTTGAATAAACGTATTTATATATTTTTCATAAAACGATTGTTCTGATTCAATGCTCAACTGGTGTTGCTGCGGTATGTAATACTCCGAACCGCAAAAAGTCTCTGCCGTAGCGGCGGCCAGATAACCGCCCAGGCAGGATGGAACGAAGACATCCGGCTGTGACGGATCACTGCTGCGAAGAGTGATCATACCATCCGAATCCACGAGCACAACACTTCCGTCGTCAAAACAGAACGACCGGTTATTTCTTACTGCAACCGCCAGAAATCCGGCAGGGCGCATATTCCTTAAAATCAATTTGCCGTGCTGCAGCACCAACGAGTGCTTTGAAAAATGCAGCAGACCATCGTCTGTAATTCCAACTGAATGGTGATTGACTAATACATCTTTTGTATGGCCCCACGGACGATGCGCCTCTTTCTGCTGAACATTATAAGAAAATTGCAGCCGCTGTCGGTCTGCCACCGGCGATAAAGAAAGCCCTTCTTCGGCAATACTGATCTGCTGGCAATCGGCAAACTGCTCACTGAACAGGTAGAAATTATCATCATGCCACATTACAAAATATGGCGACACCGGTTTGTATTTAAGCGACAGGTATTTCTTGTTGCTTAAATTCAGTAAGGACAAAACTTTATCATCCGGATGAAACTGGCATAACAACAATTCTCCTTTCTCATTCTTGCCTAAGGCAAAAGAACCTTTTGGTTTGAGTGATATATCTCTTACTACCGGCTCCCATCCCCTGTAATTATTATAATAGTAGTGATTGTGTTGTTCAGCCGTACCGAGATAGGTTTTGTGCAATGTTTTTTTTCTGCTTAGCACATAATACTCTTTGTCCAGGTAAAAATGTCCCAACGGATTAGCGGTAGCTGTAAACAAAATGGGATACACCCGTTGCTTTTCAACCTCCGCCGCCGTTTTTCGGCCGGACGGTCGCTTCCAAAGTTCGCCCAGTGGCAGTACAATGGTTTGCAGAAGCCGCTTGGCGCCCTGGCGCATTTTGAAAAACTGTATCGTACCGTCGGCAGTAACGGAGATCAAAAATTTCAACTGTTCCCTGAAATCGCTGATCGCCCTTTGCATGTTGGCTTGCCGCAAACTGTCTCCCGCTGTTAGTAAAAAGATCTCTCTTTTCTTAAGCGGCTCATCATGTTTGAAAAAATGGTATAGACCCTCGCTGCAATCGGATACCGGTCCCACAAGCGCAAGTGCACTTATAATATCTTCTACGCTGTCATGTTTTATCTCTTTACTAGTTTTTGCCGCCACGAAAATCCGGCACTCATCCGTTGCTTTGGGATGGCGGGCAATAGCGAGTGCGGTTGCTAACGACAGTAACTTGGGTGTACCCCAGTTTCGCAGCGAAATATCGATGATTATTATCCTTTCAAAAATGTTTCTTTCAGGAGGTATTTCCCGCTGGATATACAGCGCCTCATTGTTCGCCACTCTCTGCAAAAACACGTCTTCATCGTACGCAAATTCCGACAGCAACATCCGGTCAATATTGCCCTTGTTCGTCATATCTGAAATACCCCCGATCGGCTGATCGCCGGGAGACAAATGCAGCATGGGAATTTTAAGCCCGCCCCATATATGCCTGATCAGGTTACCTACTTCGAACGTTTTGGGTTCTTCGATCAGCAAATCGACAAAGCTTTTTGCAGGTACCGCTTCTTTTTCTACCACTTCCTCCTGCAGATTTTCTATCGGTGGCAACCCTTCCATCGCCCGTACAATACTTGGTGCATCCGGGAACCTCGAATTCAATAACTGCAGTGTGGTAAGGTCACTTATATAAGCCGATTCATTGAAAGCGATTCGTTCGGCACATCGTTCAAATAGTATCCTGGAATCTATGTATTTCAGTATTTCCGCCGCCGTTGTTGCCGACAACCGGTGATGGCAGTTATCGAAAACCGTATGTAACAACAGCACTTTGTTTTCTCCCTTTTTCAGCTTCTCCGGTAGCTGGCTTATTGATTTGAGGAACTGTAATACGGCCTGCCTGTCTACCAGTCCTCCATACTTCTTTTCAATCCTGGTGAGATAATAATTAAGCCCGTCAAAATTTGAAAAACGGAAATTGCCGGAAGCATACAATACCAATAAAAATGAACCGAACGGAGGTATACCGCCCTCCGATATCACTTTCAATAACTCCATTGCGTGATTCCGGTAGGCTATCACACCCACATTCGGAATCGACAACAGGTTATGGTCGCCCAGAGTACTGCCCGCAGCATCCGCATCTGTTTCCCATTGCCAGAAATACTCCTGGTAGTTTTGAAAATATTTGATCGCTTCTTTCATTATTGAATGCTTAACCTGGCTGAGCTTACAGACAGCGGCACCAGGTTTTTTACAGGTAACAGCAAATAGCTGCTGTCTGAAAACCATAATATTTTGCTTTCTCCGCCCGGAGAAAGTCTTCGATAGATATGTTTGGCCAGCGTGGGGAATTCGAAATGGTAACCCGCCGGCAAATAATTTCCTTGGTATTCCCAATAGGCAACCCCGGGAATACTGAGCAGCGGCGTACCTGAAAAAAAAGCTTTATCCCCGATAAGGCACCAGCGAAGCGGTTGCAGCCTCACAGCGGCAGATCTTGTAACGTAGTCCTTTGCTATCATCTTGTCCGTTAGCAGTGCCGTGGCAGCCTGCTCATCCGGAGCTGGTACGATGCGCATCGTCAGCTTCTGTTGTATGCCGAAATAATTGTGGTTCAGATCGCCCGGCAATACCGGGAATGCCCGCTGAACCGGGTTCCATAACAATCCCCCCGGTATTTTTCTTTCCGGCACCAGTTTGCCTTTCTTGAAAAGCAACCCGCCTTTTTGTTCGTACAATTCGACATACGGAATCTGCCGGAGGCTGGGAGAATTAATCTGCTCCTGCGAAAATCCCTTCATCCAAATGGTGTCTCCATCGAAAGCAACGCCCAGGTTTTTCCAATGCCGGATAAAAGCGATAGAAGCCTCCTCTGCCACGGGTATCCTCGTGATATATGTAACTAAATTGTCTGCAGCATTTTCTTCCATAACACATCAATTTCCTGTTGTACAAATTGTTTTTGCTCCGGGTTCTTGATCCAGTCGCAACGGGTTTGTAAAAAGCGAAGTTTATCCTTCACCACATTCTGCTCCTCCAGTTTCAGCACCGACGGCTGCCATTTTCCCATAAGAATCTTCACATCTTTCATCAGCTCTTCCGGGTTAGGAGACCGGTTGTGCATGGCCTGCGGATGCATATTAGCGCTATCATCTTTTTCAATGATGTTGTTGATGATCCCTTCCAGAAGCTCTATTTGTTCTTCAGTGTCCCAAATATGTTTCAACACCCACAGGTCGGAAAGCACTGCCACTGTTCTGCCGCAAAGCAAAGCACTGGCGGCAATAATGTTCTGGAGTTTTACCGCCCGCCGGTCGCTGATACTTATACCGGCATTCCTGAGGCTGAAAATCGTATTGATATACACTTCATATACCGCTGCCAGGTCCACTTGTTTGCATTCACGCTGAAGCTGGCGTATCTCGTCCGCTGATATTTCAGGAAAACTGCCCTCCGGGTTTTCGAGTTTTCTTCCTGCAAAAAGCACTTGTTGCAGCAAATCGGGATTGACATAGTCGCAATTAATCCTGATCAAAAACCTGTCGAATAAGGCATTCAACGCGTCATCTTCAGGCAGCACGTTGCTGGCACCGGCAAACATTAGTGCAGGCAGCGTCTTCGTCTCCTTTCCGCGTTTAAAGAGTTTTTCGTTAAGAGCTGTTAGCAAACTATTCAGGATGGCAGAATTGGCATTGAATATTTCATCAAGAAATACTACTGAAGCCTCAGGCATCATGCCCTCTGTATTTGTTTTTAATTCGCCTTCCTTCAGCAGCCTGATATCGAACGGACCAAATATCTCATTCGGTTCGGTAAACCGGGTCAACAAGTATTCAAAGTTGGTACCGCCGCTGATACATTTTGCCAGCTGGCGCACGATGGCGCTTTTTGCCGTGCCTGGGGGGCCATACAAAAACGCATTTTCTCTCGATACAAGACAAATACCCAGCAGGTCGGCTATATCATCTTTGCCGACAAAAGTTTCTTTTACATACGAGAGAACATGGTTCAATTTGGAAATCGGGTCATTCATGACTTTTATTTGAATTAAAAATTAATACCAGGCCAAAAGATCTTTTGATAATCTCCCAGTGCCGATTCTATAATTGGTTTAATATTTTGGATGTCTGCGGTATTCCGATCCCTCTTCGCAATTACCCGGTTTACCACCAGTTGACTGCAGCAATCATTTTGTAAAAAAAGATCGTCGAATTGCAGTTTGCCTGATTCAGCAAAATAACCGATTGCGCTATAGGGGAACCTGATTAATATAGTTTCCAAATGCGGGATAAGCGGGTCGTTCGGGTCAATTTCTTTTACCTTTTTCAATAAGCATGGAAGAAACCGCAGGCAAATATCTGCCGACAATTGTACTCGTGAGGTGACGTCATCTTTATACTCAGGGAAAAGAACCTGAATATCTCTGGCGGTTTCCTCCCGGAAAAGAAGCAACTGAGAGCCCAGGTAAATGATCTTCGCCGCCCACAACGCAGCCGATGGCTCAAAAATCGGTGCCGTAAGAGGGTAGTCCTGAGATTCATTCTCGTATTCTGTTTGCAGAAAAAAGCTCACTTCCTTTTCTTCTGCCGCGCTGGTTGTAAATTTTTTTTCAAATATTACAATCTCTTCGTTGGTACGCAGGCGAACAATAGTTTCAAGAAAGGGCGTTTTCTCAACGGCATTAGTATTTCCCATGGCTAGGTTGAAAATTATGAATGCAACCGGATTATCAATATAAATTGAAATTAAACAAATCCCCCAAATAAGGCCTCTGTATTTAAAACATCCGGCACCGAATGATACCGGATGTTCGTTTATTTGCTCACCAGTATTTGTTTCAACTGTTCAAGCAACTGGCCGTTACCTCCCACACTGATGCTGCTGATCTTGTCCGCGATCTTCTCTACGTATTCCATTTCTTTCAGTTTCCACAACATCGCATTTTCTTCCATCAGTTTGGCAGTGTTCAGCAGGCTACGGGTGCTGGCAGTTTCTTCACGACGCATAATGGTGTTGGCCTGTGCCTTCTTTTCGGCGATCAATACCTGGTTCATGATCTCCTTCACATCTCCCGGCAGGATAATATCACGAATACCAAAATCACTGACGGCCACACCTAATGCTTCAGCTTTTCCTTTTATTTGCTGCAGAATGAATGGAGCCAGGCTCTCTTTCTTTTCCAGCAACTCATCAAAGTTGTAACCGGCAACATACTCCCGCAGGGCCAGTTGCATAGCCACATACAATTGCTTGTCGTAGTCTTTGTTCTGCACCAGCGCCTTTTCAATATCTATTACTTTATACTGTGCCCAGGCGTTGATACGTAATGCGGCTTTGTCTTTAGTCAGTATCTCCTGGCCGTTTACCTCCAGTTGTTGCTGACGCATATCCGCTTTACCTACGAAAATGGGAATACTGTTCTTCCACCAATAGTACATACCCGGCTCCAGCACTTTTTCAAACTGGCCATTTACAAACAATACTGCTTTTTCATAGCTCTGCACTTCGGTAGTACGAACCCAGCCATCCAGCGGTGCTTTGCTCAGCAATGCTTTGTCAATTTCTGCCGGTATCTGCACTTTGCTGATGCTGGCATTAATAAAATCATACTGCATTACAGATTTCCAATAGACATAACGACCCTTTGGCAATACGGCATTTAGCAACCCGTTCTCGTACTTTAATACAATCTGGTTGTCTTTTACTTCTACTACTTGCAGTATATCCGCCAGTGCTTTATCCTGCAACAGGATGTTCAGCTCTATTGGCGGCGCAAACTGTTTGGTAATATCATAGATATATACCTGTTCATTTTTCCAGAACCAATAAGTACCAGTCAGCAATACCCGCTGGTATTCGCCATTTTTAAATACCAGTCCAACCTGGTAGGCGTTTACTTTTACTTTTTTCATCGTTTTTGTTTTTGGCCACAGATTACACGGATTAACACAGATTAATACATGCAGTATGGTTGTTTATATTTTTTTTATAAAGTTGCTGTTATTCACCACCCGGGATTCACGGAAGCTGGTTCTTTATCATGCTTTTTGTAATAGTTTCGCAACCGTTGATCATTGAATTGTTCAAAAATCTCTTACTGAAAAAGTGTTACCGGCCACATGATTTTTCACAGCCTGCAAGTGTTTACCGGGTTGCTGATATAGAGCCGGCTAAACCGGGTAAATCAGCAGGCAAACAACAACAACTTTAATTCTGCCACCATTTTTTAAGAAGCGGTGTACTTCTGCTTTACGCTACATCTTCAATGTAGTGCTCTACCATTGAGCGATTACACCAGCCTTTCGGAGTGTAAACGGGATTCGAACCCGCAACAAGAGCTGTGCTCTAACTAACTGAGCTACTCCGATTTTCTCGGAGACGGGAGTTGCACCCATGACACCAGCGTTTGGCGATATATGTTTCATCAGCAACAGCATACAGATTGCTATAGCAACTGCACTATGGTGTTTAAAAACACTCATCTGGGTTGCTGCAAGAAAGCATACACCTCATTTTTGCATCACGCAATATTTTAAAGAACTCAATTCATCAATGTCTCCGGCAACCGGAAACCAATCACTTCTGTCTGTTTTACTTCCTGCTTCTTTTCATGCGGGTTGGCTATCTCGGCAATGGTCATTGGTGTATCAATCACTGTGTCAAATCCCAAATGCCTAGATAAGCGCTTCGCTTTTGCCGCTCCCAGTTTGCCAAACTCGTACTT
>JAEUVL010000108.1 GCA_016786965.1 Chitinophagaceae bacterium | reverse complement strand
ATTAATTCTTATTGATCAAAAAGCGGAATGGACGCAGCCTGAAGTGGCTGGCTTCTTTTAGTATCTTCTTTGATTTGGAGGTGATGCGATTGCGATCGACGAGTTCGGTGGCAATGCAGAATTGTTCGGGAGAATCGGTGATGCGGAGAATATCGGTAATAGCTTCTATTTCCTGGTCCCATGCCTGTTCAGTCATGAACCCATTATTGAAAAATACCAACAGGTTTTTGCTGAAGCCCTTCATTTGGTTTTTGTTTTACCACCCGCCGTTACTCTTCTGTCCGGGGCAGCCGCAGTATTTACTTTTCTTGCTGCCTCCACCGGAGTAATAATTCTTATTACAAGCCGACAGGAACACGATGAATAACAGGGCGATCACTATTTTGTTTATATGCTTCATAATTTTTCACAGAACTCCTTTCGGAGGAAGTTCTAAATTAAAACTATTTTACAAACAAATTAGTATCCCGTTTAGCGAAAACGGTCAAATAATTATGATGAAGCCGCCGGAAAGGGAAAAAAACGTCCGAAAACTCCGCATTTTGGTGGCCCCGCTGGATTGGGGCCTTGGTCATGCCACCCGCTGTATCCCCCTGATACGGGAGCTGCTGGCACAGGGGGCGGATGTGTGGCTGGCGGGGGAAGGTGCCCAGGAAGGATTGCTGAAAGCCGAATTCCCGGAGCTTCCCTTTCTGCTGTTGCCCGGCTACCGTATTCAATATGCCCGAACGGCCCGCGGGCTTGTTTGGAAAATGATACTTCAGGGACCGAAGATGCAGCGGGCCATCCGCTATGAACACCGCTGGCTGCAAAAAGCCGTGGATGAACATCACTTTGACGCTGTGATCAGTGATAACCGATACGGTCTGCATCACGCCTCTATTCCCTGCATTTTCATTACACACCAGTTGCGGATAAAAAGTTCTGTAGGAAAACAATGGATCGAAAACATCCTTCAAAAAAGAAATTACCGCTATATCAACCAGTTTGCTGCCTGCTGGGTGCCGGATGCAGAAGGGGATAACAACCTGGCCGGTGAATTATCACATCCTGACAAAAAGCCTTCGGTACCGATCTATTACATTGGAGTGCTCTCAAGGTTTGTGAAAAAAGAGAAAGAGGAAACAAAAGGCCACTTACTGGTGGTCTTGTCTGGCCCTGAACCACAGCGAAGTATGCTGGAAGAAAAGATCATCCGGGACATCAGTCATTATCCCGGCAGCGCCACGATTGTGCGGGGCTTACCGGGCAGTGCTGCGATGATCCCTTCTACCAATATGATACATTTCATCAATCATTTACCGGCGGATGAACTGAATATGGAATTGCTGAAAGCTGAATACATTATCTGCCGCAGTGGCTACAGTTCTGTAATGGATATTGTAACGGTTCAAAAGAAAAGCATTCTTATTCCCACCCCGGGACAAACGGAACAGGAGTACCTGGGAGAAAATTTAATGAAGAAAGGAATTGCGCTTTGCGTACATCAAAAGCAATTTTCATTGACTGCTGCGCTGACAGTGGCCAATACTTTTCCTTATAAAGTACCTCTTGTTGAAAATAACGGGCGGCTTACTGCTGTTATCAGATCATTTCTAATTCATGCAGCCGCATATAAGTAATAACAGCCTTTTGATCTTGAACCATTCAAAAAAAAGATTTAGCCGGCTTTGGGATAATCGAAGAACCAGTATTCTTTTTTTGCAGTAGTAAAGTCGGCCCAATTGTTACAATATGCTTTGATGGCGAATACCCCGCAAGTGGGAATGTTGTCTATTCTGGCATCAGTGAGCATATTGGCAAAGTCAGTAATGCCATTATTATGAGAGAAAACAGCGATACTTCTGAACGCATCATCAGTTTGCTGAATGATGTTAAAAAAGACAGATGGTTCGGCCAGGTATAATTCTTCTTTGAAAATGATATCTTCTTTTTTACGGCCGAATGTTTCGGCAAAGACCCTGGCGGTCTTAGCGGCCCGTTTGGCTGGGCTGGCGATGAATGCATCTATGGTTACATTCCGATGCTGCAAGCGATGAGCCATTACCGGTGCATCTCTTTTCCCTCGTTCATTCAGAGGGCGGTCAAAATCAGACAGGCCGGGATTTCCCCAGTCGCTTTTTGCGTGGCGAACGAGAATCAATGTTTTAACTCCTGCGCCTGAAGGGGTTTCAGAT
>JAEUVL010000079.1 GCA_016786965.1 Chitinophagaceae bacterium | reverse complement strand
CCGCCGAAAACTGCCACCTATACTCCTGAAGATAACAGTATCATTGGCAATGTGGCTTTCTATGGCGCTACTTCTGGTGAAGCCTATATCCGCGGAAAAGCCGGGGAACGTTTTGCGGTAAGAAATTCCGGCGCACAGGTGGTTGTAGAATCAATTGGCGATCATGGTTGTGAGTATATGACCGGTGGCCGGGTGGTGATATTGGGCGATACGGGCAGGAACTTTGCTGCAGGCATGAGTGGTGGTATTGCTTATGTATATGATGTGAAAGGAAAATTTGCTGAGAATTGTAATAAAGAAATGGTGGACCTCGATCCCTGTGACCTGAGCGATAAGAATGAACTCTTCACCATGCTGCAAAAACATTTTGAATACACAGGCAGCACAGTGGCCAAATTCATCCTTGATGATTTGGATAACCAGTTACGGCATTTTGTAAAAGTATTTCCGAAGGAGTATAAGAAAGTCAACAACCATGCCCCCTTAAAAGGGAAGCTTAGGACAGATAGTCTTTAAATTATTACTCCGTTCACTTAAAGCACGGTAAAGAACAACATAACAGTAGCACCTGACACAACCCGGTGAAGCAAAATAAACCGGGAGCTAGGATGATTCAAAGAATACAAAGAGTATTTGCAAATGCTGAATAGAAATACCGAACGATGAAGTGAGTGACACAACAGGCGATGATAGTAGTACAGACGATGACAAAAAAATTATTAACGAATACAGGGCAACAATGGGTAAACCAACAGGATTCAAAGAATTTAGCAGAGAACTACCAGGTAAGCAACCAGTGGAACAGCGCCTGACACACTACAACGAATTTGTAGAAAAGTACAGCTATGAAAAGTTAAATCAGCAGGCGGCCCGCTGTATGGATTGTGGTGTTCCGTTTTGTCATCATGGTTGTCCGCTGGGCAATGTGATACCGGAATTCAATGATGCCGTTTACCGGCAGCAATGGAAGGAGGCCTATGACATTTTGACCTCCACCAATAATTTTCCGGAGTTCACCGGTCGTATTTGTCCGGCTCCCTGTGAAACTGCTTGTGTGCTGGGTATTAATCAACCGGCCATAGCGATTGAAGAGATCGAAAAACATATTATTGAGATCGCCTTTGAAAAAGGATTTGCTACTCCCCGCAAGCCTAATATGCGCAGCGGAAAGAAAGTTGCTGTGATCGGCTCTGGCCCCGCAGGGTTAGCTGCTGCTGCACAATTGAACTATGCCGGACATATGGTAACGGTATATGAAAGAGATGATGCTCCCGGCGGATTGCTGCGCTACGGTATCCCGGATTTCAAATTAGAAAAATGGGTGGTGGACAGAAGAATAAAACTGATGGAGGAGGAAGGTGTGGTTTTCCGTTGTTTAGCCAATGTTGGAGTCAATGTAAATATAAACGACCTGTTGCGGGAGTACAATGCGATCGTATTAGCGGGAGGAAGCACAACACCCCGAAACTTATTTGTACCAGGCAGGGAATTGAACGGTGTGCATTTTGCTATGGATTTTTTGAAACAAAATAACAAAAGGGTTGCAGGTAAAGATGAACTTGCAAATTGCGATATAGAAAGTAATATATTGAATGAAGAAGTAAAAGCAACTGGCAAGAATGTAATAGTAATTGGAGGTGGTGACACAGGCAGTGATTGTGTAGGGACCTCTAACCGGCATGGTGCTGCTTCTGTAACTCAGTTTGAATTGCTGCCGCAACCACCAGAAGACCGCACTGAATTGATGCCCTGGCCCACCTTTCCCATGTTGCTTAAAACAACCAGCTCACATGAAGAAGGCTGCAACAGAAAATGGGCCGTTGCGACCAAAGCATTTGTTGGCGATGAAAATGGCAACCTGAAATCCGTTCGGGTGGTGGACCTTGAATGGAAGATCGTTAATGGCCGGGCCGCCAGCTTTGTGGAAATACCCGGGACTGAAAGAGACTTGCCCTGCGAACTGGCGCTGCTGGCCATGGGCTTTGTACATCCACAACATGTGGGATTTATCAACGATCTTGGCATTGACCTGGACGAGCGGGGAAATGTAAAAGCTTCGGAAAAGGATTACCGTACCAATATCTCCAAAATATTCACTGCCGGTGATATGCGCCGGGGCCAAAGCCTGGTAGTATGGGCCATCAGCGAAGGACGGGAAGCTGCACGGAAAGTGGACGAATTTCTCAACAATAACATACCCAGCTTACTCGAATCAAAGGATGCTGCCATACAGTTTCACTTAGGCTGATCAAAGTAATCATGCTAATTATTTGCATTTAATTTATTTATTATGCGAATAAATCTATTTTTTTCTGCTTTTTTATTAACTTTTTTCAATAGTTATTGACATAATATTGAAAACTAACAACTGTTATGGGCTTGTTTTTCTAAATTTGGTTAAAATAATTCAAATTATTTATTTTTTTAATTATTCACTAAAAACCAAGCTCATGAGTAAAAGAAAAGCAAAACAGATCTTGCCATTCGTCCTGTTGGTTGCGGTTGCTATCATTGCCATGTTTGTAAAACCCGCCGCTGATTATGTTCCCGGGGCGGCAGACCCTCAATACAGCTCTTCAGATATTGCCTGGGTGCTGGTTTCTACCGCACTGGTGTTTTTAATGACGCCGGGCCTCGCCTTCTTTTATGGAGGCATGGTGAACCGCAAAAATGTGATCTCCACTATGATCAAAAGCGTAGTTGCCGCTGGTATCGTGGGGGTACTTTGGGTGGTTTGTGGATTCAGTCTTGCTTTTGGAGAATCGATCAATGGTTTTATCGGCAATCCTTCCACTTATGCCCTGTACGATGGTGTAAAATCGGGAGCTGCCTGGCCACTCGCCAACACCATCCCGTTATCGTTGTTCTCCCTTTTCCAATTGATGTTTGCCATCATCACCCCCGGATTGGTGGTAGGTGCCGTGGCAGAACGTATTCGTTTCACTTCCTATGTGCTGTTCATTGTACTCTTCTCCCTGCTCGTGTATGCACCCGTGGCACACTGGAGTTGGCATCCCGAAGGCTTCCTTGCTAAAATGGGTGCCTGGGATTTTGCCGGTGGTACTGTCGTTCACATCACAGCCGGTTGCGCCGCTCTTGCTGGTGCTATGGTATTGAAAAGACGAAAATCACACCTGGAGAAAAAAGAGATCCCCCCTGCCAATGTGCCGTATGTATTGATCGGTACTGGTCTGCTGTGGTTTGGTTGGTTCGGCTTCAATGCTGGTTCTGCAGTAGGTGCTACCCCATTGGCGGTTAATGCTTTTGGCACCACCACAACTGCTGCTTCCGCTGCTGGTCTGGCCTGGATGTTCTTTGATGTCATAAAAGGCAAAAAACCATCTGTTCTCGGATTCTGTATCGGTGCCGTTGTTGGATTGGTGGCCATTACCCCTGCTGCAGGCTTTGTGGGCATTCCGCAAAGTATCATCATTGGTTTGGTTGGTGCTATCGTTTCGAATATTGCCGTCAGCATCAAACAAAAATCAAAACTGGATGATACGCTTGATGTGTTTCCTTGTCACGGTCTCGGCGGCATGGTTGGTATGTTACTGACAGGCGTATTCGCCAGCACTGCTGTACATGGTATCAAAGACGGCCCGCAAGGTTTATTTTATGGTAATCCTCAATTCTTCTTCACCCAGTTGAAGGCAATGGCTATTGTAGTAGCATACAGCTTCACTGTTTCATACGGCATATTCAAGTTCATCAATTTTGTTATCCCAATGCGGGTTAGCGAAAGCGAAGAAGAAGAGGGGCTGGATGCAAGTCAGCACGACGAAAAATACCTGCAAGGTCATTTACTGGTACACAATAATGGAACTATAGTAGAAAAACCTGTTGAACATTAATAAAAACTGGTGTGCCTATTTACAATAACACGGATGTGCGTCCCTTCTTTTAGCCGGGGAACGTGTAATGTAAATATTTACCACCAGGTTCTCTTACAGATTAATCATACCTGCAAAAAGAAGAAAGGCTGCTAATCAGTTATGCTTCGTTGCGTTGTAGGAAACAAATGAGAATATGGACACTAAATAAAATCGAAAAAGGCACTGCATAAGTGGAATAAACTTCTCGCAAAAGCTTATTCCTGCTGTGCCCTTTTCTTAACATCTAAAATGTATTACAATGTTACAAAAACTTTTTGTGGCAGCCATAGCTATGCTGTCATACAACCTTTCAATAGCTCAAACCGCTTCCATCTCAACCCCTCCCGCAGACACAGTCGCAAAAGCTGTGGAAGAACCTAAAAAAGAGCCTTTTCTCACCATAACTGGTTCGGTAGACGGGTATTACAAATTTGATTTTGCTGAATCTAAAGCCAATAGTTTTACCAGCTTTACCCAAACCCATAATTCCTTTTCGCTGGGTATGGCCAGTGTAAAATTTGAACACAAAGGTGATAAAGTGAGTGCCGTGGCTGACCTTGGGTTTGGTCCCCGGGCCAAAGATTTTGCTTACACGGATGATGGCATTACCCAAGCAGTAAAACAACTCTATGTAAGCTATGCCCCGGCAGAATGGTTGAAATTCACCCTGGGTACTTGGGCTACTCATGTGGGGTATGAATTGCTTGATCCGCAGCTAAACCGCAACTACAGCATGAGTTACATGTTCACTAACGGGCCTTTCTCCCATACGGGATTAATGGCTGAAGTATCTAAGGGGAAACATGGTGCTATGCTGGGCATATCCAACTCTACCGATTTCAGGACACCGATGGATGGACAGATCAATAAAAAATTCTTACTGGCACAATACACTTTTGCCCCGACAGACAAGATCAAGATCTACCTGAATTATGTAGGCGGTCAGAATCCCGATACATCTAAGACCAACCAGTTTGATGCGGTGGTGACTGCCAAATTCAGCGACAAGTTTAACATCGGTTTCAACGGCACAGTGAACTCCACCCAGCTTTGGGATGGCAGTAAAAACATTGAAAGTAAGGCCTGGTGGGGATCTGCACTTTACCTGAATTACGACCCAAAGGCCTGGTTCGGTCTTACTCTCCGTGGAGAATTATTTGGAGATAAGAACCAGTTCAAAGCCTTCAGCGGTGCCACTGAAGGAGGGAATATTTTCTCTACTACCCTGTCTGCGAACTTTAAGAAGGGTGGTTTCATCTTCATACCGGAGTTCCGGCTGGATAATGCCAGCAAAGAAATTCTGTTTACCAATAAGGATGGGGTATTTACAAAATCAGCGGTCAGTTTCCTGATAGCGGCCGTATATTCTTTCTGATAATACTACATGGGTTAGAAATCGTTATATGGCAAGCAATCGTTAACCGCCTCCCGTTTCTACGGGAGGCTCTTTATTTAACAGAGGAGCAGATGATCAATGAATTTTGAACGATGAAGTGAGATAGTCCGACTGGCGTAGTTTCTCTACTTCATAATTCCCTGTTCCTTTGTTCACTCAGGTTCCTGCTGACTCAAACAATGAAAGCTTCCAAGTCCCCAGATAATATCGGTAGAATCGATACCCACTACTTCCCTGCCGGGAAAACAAGATTGTATTGTTTGTAATGCTTTATCATCCCGGTCAGAGCGGAATGTTGGTACTATTACAGATTTGTTGGCGATATAAAAGTTAGCATAAGAGCAAGGCAGTCGCTGATCTTCATACACCAACTCCTCTGGCATCAGCAACTCTACGATATTGAGCTGCTTGCCATTCAGCAGGCGCATTTCCTTTAGTTGTTTCAGGTTATGTTGCAGCAAGGCATAATTTTCATCCTGTTTGTTTTCCTCGATAACAGTAATCACAGTGTCTTCATTTACAAAACGAACTGTATCATCAATGTGGCCGTCCGTATCATCCCCTATGATCCCTTCATCTACCCATAGTACCTGTTCCATACCATAGAAGCTGCAAAGATACTCTTCAATCTGCTGCTGGTTGAGGTGTGGGTTCCTGTTCTCATTCAGCAAGCAGGCGGTGGAGGTCATAACCGTCCCTTTT
>JAEUVL010000046.1 GCA_016786965.1 Chitinophagaceae bacterium | reverse complement strand
TTGGTGATTGAAAACACTAAACTATTTTGAACAGTATAAAAACAGCTTGACAAATGTCAAGAGAGAAAGAGAACGGTGAATCTTAACTTTTTTTAACAAGTGAGGATTACAAAATAAAGTGCAAAGAGATCGATCTTATTTGTTCGGAGAAAATGAAACTGGGTCCTGTTCAACACCTGTTACCAATTTCTTTGCTTCAAGAAATTGCATCCACGCAGCAGCAGCTTCGGTAGTGGTGGAGCAACTATAACCATAGCCAGATTTGCAACGCTTACGGGCAAAGCCCAGCCGGGTATTAAAATGAAACTCCAGTAATTTTATCATGGCATATACTCCATCATCCCTTTTACCTCCGCCTCCACCCTGGAAAGCATCCACCACACCATACTTCAGCATATCATACACACCGGCAAAATCTAAATTGCCTGCTTTGTCAAAACACCGGATGCCATTCCGCTTCAGGTAATAGGCATACAGGTCTTTTTCATTATAGAGAGCATACGCAGATAAAAAGGCATTTATCGTATCCTCCTCAAATGAATCAAAAGGAATTCCGAAATCAGCTTCTAAAAAATGAAAGCGGTAGTACCTGTCCATGGCAGTGTCTTTCAGCAGCAGTTTCACAGCCTGTCCTATCTGGCTATAGCTGATATTACCCATCAGTACCGGCACATGCATCACCCTTTTCTCCGCATCGGGAAACTTCTTCATTAGCCGTGCATATTTTGCTTCCAGGTCTGTCACACCATATACTTCATTATAGCTTTCTCCCCTGGAAGGAATGCTTACCTGCCAGGGCTTATAGTTAGCATTCACCGCCAGTGCCTCTTCACACAATTGCCTGGTCAGTGTATCTGCAGTGGTTTGCTGCAATTGCTTTAACCGTTCAATAATGATGGGCTTGCAACGTTCAAATTTCTTCATGTACTTATTGCAATTACCGATGATGCTCAGTTCATTAAACAATTTTGCTTTCAGCAAAAACAAGCTGAGTTGTTTCGGGTCCGATGATATCTCTTCCAGGTGCCGTGAATAAAACTTATCAAGTATACGGCCCAACGAAAAAGTGGCCCGGTCATAATCATTACCGGTAAGGCCATAAAATTCAAGAGCAGTTATGTCAGCAACAGATAGCTTATCAAGAATATTATTTTCCACCCGGTACTTCACCGAAAAGTGGGGAAAGTCAGTAACAAGTGCCAGCGAATCTTCCAGCCAGGCCGGAAGAGCATAAGAAAAACCATTGTTGCGGCAGTATTGTGTAAGGGTGGCCAGCGGAGGTAAAAAATCAAATGGAAAAGTGGGCAGAGCATAATTACGATCAAAGCTGGTCCGGTCGTAATCCTTTACCACTTCTTTAATAATGACCGGGTCCAGTTGGGCCAGTTCACGAAAAGCAAGCAGCGCAGCCGTATCATCATCGCTCAGCAACGCCGGGAACAACATCTCTTCCCTTGATTTGGGCACACCCTTTTCTTTAGTGTTCTCAAAATAACCAAGCTGGTCATTCCAGCGGTAATCCTGGTAGTGATTGGCCCAGTACACCAGCAGGTTTAGTTTCGCCTCTGCATAATAATCATCATCGTACAAGAAAGTAAACTCGCCTTTATCATTCGGCACCCCAATATCCAGGTGTGTAAGCCGGCGCAGCAGGTTCCGGAAATCTTCATCATCAAAATAATACACATTGAAACGGGAGCGCCGTTGGTACCATTCGGCCGCTACCCAGAGCATCGCCTGCGGATTCTTTTGTACTAAGAAACCGTCCAACTGATTTTCATAATACCAACCGGGATAAGGCGCCTCCAGTGTATCGGTCTTCAGTTGCTCAATATCATACTCGGATAATTGCTTTAACTGGTAGGTCGTTTGTCTATTTTCAGGTGGAGTTATCAGGAAAATTTCGCAGAGATCATTAAACACTACTTTATGCTGCTGAAGAAAAGAAAGAAAGCGGTCAGCATTCAGCGATGAGTCCAGTTGCAATTCTTCCGGCAGAAAAAGAGTATTCTCATTGAGTATTCTTAAAGCAACGTTCCTCGCAGTATTAGGATAATTATGATACCCAAGAAACTCCTGCACAAAACTGGTATCATCAAGAAAGGGCGCAAGGGCCTGAAGAGAGGCGTAATCACCGGAAGCGATCTCACCCTTCAGCCGGTATAATTCTTTACGGATGGTCTCCGATCTTTCCCATTTATCATTCCTTGTTGCCTTTTTCTGGGCGCTAACCTGCAATGTAAAAAAGAGCAACAATGGTAAAAGAAAACGGCACATAGAAGAACAGTTGGTGTAAGCAAACGATGCGGTCCGGCAAAAAATTGCACTCGTAAAGGAAGAACTCTTTACGGCAGATATGATCGCTGTATTAATGGCAATGAAGGAAGGATGGTTGATCCGGGTATTACTTCCCCGCCCTTCTCTTCTCGCTGTTGTTCTCTTGGTGATCGATCAAAACATCCAGTTTACGATGCACTTCCTTGAACTGGCCCATGATGGCCCAGTTGGCCACCGGGTCCGGCTCGCTTACAATGCTGCTACCCGTATCAGCAGTAAGATAGGCCTTCGCCACCGGCATTGTTTTGCCCGTTGCTTTGCCGCCTGCATTACCGCTTTCCTTAAAAGCCTCAATGTGTTCGGTAAAATCAATATCACTATTCTCCAGGTCCGTCAGCACCAGGGCATCCAGCGAAATCCCAAAAAATTGATAAAGCTTCACCAGCGCAGCCACATTAGGGCTGCTCACATCATTCACCCAGTTGGAAATGGAATTCTGGCTTACACCAGTATAAATAGCGAGTTGCGCCTGTGTAGCGCCAAATTTCTTCAAAAGAAAGACCAGGTTACGGGGTAAAAAGATCACAGTATAAAATTGAAAATATCAAAAAAATGATACAATATTTTGGATATATCAATATATCTATTTTATTTTGGATATATTATCATTAAAAATATGCTTAAAAGTAAGAAGAAACAACGAGTTAGCCACAAGCCAGCAGTTTAACAGCCATTACACCCGTTCCACCAGTTCTTATCAGTCCGCCAGCTACATCCCTTTACCAACCTCTTAATCCGCCCGATGATGAATGTGTTTGAACAAAATAAAGATTTCTACAACCGTCCTTTCCGTTTATCGCCAGACCAGTTGCAGGACCCGGTAAAAGTGTTGAGGGATTTCTTCATTGATTTTCATTTATACGAAAGCCGTGCCCTCCTTGCAGATTGGCTGCAGGCAGCCTTAACAACACCCAACTCCCAATTCGCCGAAGCAGCCGAACGAAATGCCATTGCCCTCTTTGCCGAAAAACTGGAAGAGTTGCTCGAGGCTGTCTCCATAATTATCCAGCCAGCAAAAAAATAAAGAAATCCCATTCCCGTTAAGAGAACATGAGATCATACTTCTCATTCCTCGGGCTCATACTCACCATACATTCCGCAGCACAATGGCCGCCAGAGAAGAACTGCCGTACCAATGTAATGCTGGATGTGGCAATAGATACCATCACCCGCACAAATAACTCCGTCCGCGGCGACAGCTCCACCGACAGGCCCGGTTTCATTATTTGCTATGCAGGCTCCGCTTTTCCCGGGTATATTCTTCGCCCATTGAATGACAACTACGAGGTGGTAAGTTTTTTACTCATTACAGAAGCCGGTGATTATATTATAGAAGTACCCGTACAGGGAAACGCTATTACAACAGCAGCCCGGTCTGCATTGAGCCAAACATCAGCCGGCGGCACCACCTGGTTTGAATGTATCAAAGCCCGACATGTGAACGGGAATATATATACGCTGAAAAGCTTTTCTATCGTACGGCAATAAGAAGAATCCTCTCTTACCACATGTGATCAAAGCACCAAAACCATTCCTCTCTCAAGTTCACTTTCACTTATTGCACACAGCCACACACTTGCCAATCCGCTGTCTTCATTTGTAAGTACCGGAGAAAATTGCTGCTGATTAGTAATAGTATTGACCTGCAAAACAATTTTTCACAAAACCTTCCACCATGAAAAAAATTACTACCATTCTCCTCTTCAGCACCCTGTTATTAGTGTCTTTAAAAAGCCAGGCACAATGCGGCACACCAGTCAACCTGCAATCATCTTACAGCAACAATGTGTCCACCTTCACCTGGGATGGTGTGCCCGGCGCCACCGAATACACATTTGAAATAGACTGGGCCGGCGGCGGATGGTCATTCGGGGAAATGCCAACTTCCACTAATTCATTTTCCATCAACGGCCTCATGCAGGGAGGCGAATTTCAATGGCGGGTAAGGGCCAATTGCAATGGCACCTACAGCAGCTATTCCATCACCGCCTTTTACAACTCACCCTGCCTGGAGCCATACAATCTCTCCACTACGGCCATCACCACCAACAGTGCCGTACTCAACTGGGCACAGTCATCCACGGTCAATAATAACAATACCGGCTATTCCGTTTCCTACCGCCGTCTTAATACCGGCAACTGGATACAGCTCACTAATATTTATAACAACCCCACCGCTCCTTTTCTTAATTTAACGGGACTTCTCCCGGGCACCGTGTATGAGTGGCGGGTAAGAAGGGCCTGCTCTTATTTCAACAGTAACTATATCTACAGCCAGTTCGCCACACTGGCGTGCATACCCGCTGGTAATAATACCAACGAGTGGATCAGCCAGTTTACACTCGGCACCATCAACCGCCTCTCCGCTGCCGAAACAGGTGGCTATAAAAGTACGGGCCTGTCTACCGACCTGGTCATCGGCTCCACGGGCAATGCCGGGCAGATACGGGCGGGCTTCCCGGGTACGGTACGCAATGAGCGGTTCAATGTATATATCGACTTCAACCGCAACGGAAGTTTTGCCGATCCCGGCGAAGCGCTGGTCAGCGGCTCCAATGCCACCCTTATCAATGGCACTACCATAAAGAATTTTTCTATTAATATTCCCGCTACGGCCACTGCCGGCCCCACTGCCATGAGAGTGGTAATGAGAAGGAACAACAGCGGATCTGTTACCTCCTGCATCACCGGCTACCAGGGCGAGGCAGAAGATTATATCGTA
>JAEUVL010000035.1 GCA_016786965.1 Chitinophagaceae bacterium | reverse complement strand
TCGGCAAACTCCTTTGTTTTGTCTGCAAACCACTTTTTGTTTGGCAAATGACAGGCAGATAAAATAAGCCTGTTTGCAGACAAAGACCAGCAAAGCGAACTGCATATATTAGATTTGCAGCATGACAAGAAGTGCCATTTTGCTCACCTATATCTCCTTCTTCTTCTTTTATTTCTTTGGCTTTAGCTGGCTGGCAAGTATGAATGCAGGAGTAGCCTTTCAATGGCGCAAACAGTTCGAACCCTTTGATATATCTTTTTATATCTACACCCTGCTGGTGGTATTGCTGGCGCATTTTGTTGTTTTCAGAACCTTTTATTATACCCGGCCACGGTGGAAATTGTGGGCTGCACTTATTGCCCTGCTGGTATTCTTTATACTGTTCAGGTACCTGCTCGAAGAGATCATTTACCCGGTACTGATAGGCGAGGGTAATTATAACCCTATTACCACCTTTCGCTTTTATGTCATAGACAATGTGTATTATGGCTCCATCAAAATATTTATTGGCTTTGTTTTATTTCTCTTTGACGAGCTGTTTCGCAACCAGCGGCAGAAGGCCGACCTGCTGCAACAGAACAAAGAAGCAGAAATGAATTTCCTGCTGGCGCAGATGAACCCGCATTTTCTTTTTAACTCACTGAACAATATTTACTCACTGGCCTATGAACAGCACCCGCAAACAGCCGCTTCGGTACTTAAGCTAAGCGATATGATGCGCTATGTTACCTATGAGAAAGAGAAAAAAGTGGAGCTGAAAAAAGAACTGGATTATGTCCGCAACCTGATTGATATCCAGCAGTTGCGACATGATCACAAATTAAATGTACGGATAGAGGCACCGGAGGAAGTGCTTTCCTGCAAAGTAATGCCATTACTGCTGATACCGCTGGTGGAGAATGCGCTGAAGCATGGAGATATGGCTGACCCTTCTGCTCCTTTGTTGATAACCCTGCTCATAGCAGGTAATAAAGTGGAGATCAAAGTCTGCAACAAAATATCGGTGAAGCAACCCGAAATAACCGGCGGTGTGGGATTAAAGAATCTGAAACGGAGACTGGAATTGTCGTACCGGCCCGGCGAATATTATTTCGGTACAGAACAAATAGAGAATATCTTTTACGTTAAACTAATTATTCCACTCGATTAACTTATGTACCGCTGCCTGGTAATAGATGATGAGCCCCTGGCCCTGAATGTGCTGGCAGATTATATCCGCCAGACAGAAGGATTACAATTGACGGATGTGACCACCAGCCCGCTGGAAGGACTGCAACGGGTACAGGCTGGCGAGGCAGACCTGGTATTCCTTGATATTCAAATGCCCGAACTCACCGGCATACAGTTCATGAAGCTTGCGGGCAACTCCTGCAAGATCATACTGACAACCGCCTACCCGGAATTTGCATTGGATGGGTATGAATATAATGTAACAGACTACCTGCTGAAGCCTATCTCCTTTGAACGTTTTACAAAGGCCATACAAAAACTTCCGCTCCTGCAGCATAATAAGCCGCTCCTGCAGCCAGATTATTTATTTGTAAAAAGTGAATACAAACTGCGCAGGGTAGATTTTGCCAGTATCCTCTACCTGGAATCGCTGCGGGATTATGTAGCTATTCATTTGAGCAACGGACAAAAGATACTCACACTCCAAAGCTTGTCTTCTTTTGAAAATGAATTACCAGATCATCTTTTTGCACGGATACATAAATCGTATATCGTGGCGCTCAATAAGATCAGTTTTATTGAAAAGAACAAGGTGATCATCAACGATTATTATCTTTCCGTAGGCGACACGTACCGGTCTTCTTTTCAAAAAAAGATCAATTACCCGCAGGATACCTGATACTCATATAGTAATGGAGGAGAATACAATCATAAAATGCCCTGTTTGTCCGTCTGCCACGGTTTTTGTAAATTGCACGAAATTTAACAGCATCACACAACGTTTATCTATATCAGTTCTCCGGCAGAATCTCGATCTGCTCAATCATCGATGAGGCACCCGCTGCCCCTTCCGCCATCCGGAAGGCAATAAAGCATTTCCAAACGTAAGAGTCTATTCACTATCATCTCTCATCTATTATCTATCATCTGCTCAATATGCAATCAACTATCAATATATCTGCTGCCACGCAGCATTTTCTCGACCTGGAAGATCAATATGGCGCCCACAACTACCATCCACTGCCAGTGGTACTGAACCGCGGCCGTGGTGTGCACCTGTGGGATGTGGACGATAAACAGTATTATGATTTCCTCAGCGGCTACTCTGCGGTGAACCAGGGCCATTGCCATCCAGTCATCGTGCAGGCTTTTATTGATCAGGCGCAACGGTTGACACTTACCAGCAGGGCATTTCATAACGACCTGCTGGGAGAATACGAAAAATACATCACCCGGTATTTTGGGTATGATAAAGTTCTACCCATGAATACGGGTGTGGAAGCCGTGGAGACAGGTATTAAACTTTGCCGCAAATGGGCTTACCAGGTAAAAGGTATCACAGAGGGTGAAGCTGTCATCATTGTTTGTGAAGGCAATTTTCATGGCCGTACATCTACCGTTATCTCTTTCAGTAATGATCCTTCTGCGAGGAAAAATTTTGGTCCCTATATGCCCGGCTTTACGGCGATCCCGTATAATGATACAGCAGCACTGGCAAAAGCATTGGAGAATAAGAATGTGGCCGGCTTCCTCGTGGAGCCGATACAGGGCGAAGCTGGTGTGCTGGTGCCGGACGATGGCTACCTGGCCAAAGCCAAACAACTTTGCGAAGCAGCTAATGTATTATTCATAGCTGATGAGATACAAACGGGCCTGGCAAGAACTGGTAAAATGCTGGCCTGCGATCATGAAAATGTCCGTCCTGATATTCTACTGTTGGGTAAAGCATTAAGCGGCGGCATGATGCCGGTAAGCGCTGTGCTTTGTGATGATGAGATCATGATGACGATAAGACCCGGCGAACATGGCTCTACGTATGGCGGCAATCCACTGGCCTGCAAAGTGGCCATCGCATCTTTACAGGTATTGAAAGACGAAAACATGGCAGACAATGCTATCGCTATGGGACAATTGCTGAGAGATGAACTAAATGCATTACAATCCAAACATATCGCACTGGTAAGAGGCAAGGGCTTGCTCAATGCA
>JAEUVL010000034.1 GCA_016786965.1 Chitinophagaceae bacterium | reverse complement strand
ACGTTATATGATGCAGCCGGCAGGGAGTATATTGACCTCATCGGCGGCATCAGTGTGGCTAATGTAGGTCACCGTCACCCGAAAGTGATTGAAGCTATTCAAAAACAACTGGATGCTTACCTGCATATAATGGTTTATGGTGAAATGGTGGAAGCCCCGCAGGTGCAGTATGCCCAACTGCTTACCGATCATTTACCCGCTTCGCTCAATTCGGTTTATTTTACCAACTCCGGTGCTGAGGCAGTGGAAGGGGCGATGAAACTGGCCAAGCGGGTAACGGGCAGAACACAGATCATTGCGTTCAACCAATCTTATCATGGCAGCACGCAGGGGGCACTGAGTGTGCTGGGTGATGAATACTGGCGCAATGCCTACCGGCCTCTTTTACCAGATGTGCTTCACCTGGCATATAATTCTTTTGAATCATTAAATGAGATAACGGCACAAACAGCCTGTGTGATCGCTGAAACTGTGCAGGCAGAGGCAGGTATCAATGCCCCCGCTGCCGAATGGCTGCAAGCCCTTCGGGAAAAATGTACTGCTACTCATACCTTACTGGTGCTGGATGAGATTCAAGCCGGGTTTGGACGCACTGGCAAACTTTGGGGCTTTGAACACTTTGATATAATACCCGATGTATTATTATTGGGTAAAGCCCTGGGCGGTGGTATGCCATTGGGTGCTTTTATAGCTGATAAACAATTGATGGATGCCTTTACGGAAAACCCGGTGCTGGGACATATCACCACATTTGGAGGGCATCCGGTTTGCTGTGCTGCCGGCATGGCTGCTATGAAAGCGCTGCTGGAAGAAGGGTGGATGGATACCGTTAAAAAGAAAGAAACCTTGTTCAAATCTTTACTTATTCATCCGAAAATAAAAGCGGTACGTTCTTTTGGTTTGTGGATGGCAGTGGAGTTTGATTCTTTTGATACCAATAAGAAAATCATTGACGCCTGTATTAATGAAGGGGTGCTGACAGATTGGTTTTTATTTGCGTCGAATTGTTTGCGCATTTCACCGCCGTTGATGATCTCGGAGGAGCAGATTGCGAAGGCTTGTGGGGTGATAATAGCTGCTTGTGGTCAGTAATTCTTTTATGCGAATTGAACGACAGCTCAATAATCAGTTTTGTTTATCTCATAGATGTATACGATTGAGTTGTCTCCATTCATTATGTAGTATTCATTCAAAATAATGACTTCTTTGAATCCACCCGGAATGACATCCAGCAGGAGGTATTGAATATCAGCATTCGAGCCTCCGTAATGTCCTTCAATTTCAATTTTCGTTTGCTGGCTATGGCTGTTGGTGATAATTAAGTTATATACATCTGTATCATTTGATTGCTTGTCTATTTTGCAGTTTATTTTTTCTCCATTCCCCATTAATTCAAAAGCTTCCGGTTTGTTCAGGCTAAAAGCTGATCTTATTAATCCATATTCTTTATCTGTTAATCCGAACTCTTTGAATCTATTAAGTATGGCGGAGTCAGTATCAGTGCCAGGCGATGGGTTACTAGCCTGAATGCTATCAATTTCTTTTTTAGGCATATCCCGGAATTGAATAGCAGCATAAGACCTCCTGAACAAAACTTCGGCAGCTTTATGAACAGACAGTTTTCCAGAATCATCCGGTCTTTTTTCATTTGATGAACAACCTGTAATGATTACCAGCAAGAAAATAACTATAGAGCCTTTTATCTGCAATTTTTGCCTTAAAATAGAAAAGGAAATTATTTACTAAACTAATCTAAATAAGTAAGCCGCCAACAACGCCCCAGCGATCGGTCCCACCACCGGTATCCAGCTATAGCTCCAGTCGCTGTCTCTTTTTCCCGGAATTGGTAAAAAGAAATGAGCGATGCGGGGGCCAAGATCTCTTGCCGGGTTAATGGCATAGCCGGTTGGTCCGCCGAGTGAAAGGCCGATTCCCAAT
>JAEUVL010001073.1 GCA_016786965.1 Chitinophagaceae bacterium | reverse complement strand
TTCTTTTCACCCATTGGTCCCGCATCAATTTCACTTGTTAACATTTCATCATATCCCTTTGTATCAGGTTTCATTACCTTTATTTTAATATAAAGCAAGCCTGTTGAAAAAGTATAGCATTGTAATCATCGCCCTTCTCTTTTCTATTATAGTACAAGCCCAGCCGGTTATCAGTTCCTTCAGTCCGGCAGCAGGACCGGCAGATACTACTGTTACCATTACCGGAACTAATTTTAGTACCACCCCTGCCGACAACATTGTATTCTTTGGCGCTGTAAAAGCAGCCGTGTCTGCTGCTACTTCCACTTCATTAACTGTTACTGCGCCACTGGGAGCATCGTACCAGCCTATCAGCGTTACTACCGGGGGATTGACCGCTTTTTCGCAACGCCCCTTTGTAATGACATTTGCCGGAGGCGGCACCATTACAGCCAGTTCATTTGGTCCGCACATAGATTCCAGCGCCGCACTTAATCCTTATACCATCACTACTTCCGATATAGATGGCGACGGCAACCCCGACCTGCTGACGGCCAACAAAGATTCAAACTCTGTATCCATTTTGGTCAATACCACTGCAGGTGGTGCAGTTTCCTTTGCCTACCGGGTAAATCTCGCCTGTACCTTCAGCCCTTATGCCGTACACACCGCCGATTGGGATAATGATGGCAAACAGGATATTGCCGTCACCACCTTCAACGGATTTTCTTTATTCAGAAATACCAGCACTCCCGGCTCACTTTCTTTTGAACCACGGGTGGACATTGCCACTAATATACTGGGCTTTATGCGGGATATTACCAGCGGTGATTTTGATGGTGATGGAAAAACGGATATCGCCATAGCCGATCAGCAATTCTCACCCACTGCCGGTATCATTTCCGTTTACAGAAATACATCCGTTCCTGGCTCTATTTCATTTGCGCCAAAAGCTACCCTTACTTCCAATACTGTGAATGCCAATTCCGGTATCTTCTGTATCCGGGCCTCCGACCTTGATGGCGATGGCAAAACCGATCTTGCTTTTACTTATAATACATCTTTCTACGCTGCCCTTAGAAATACCAGCACTCCCGGCAATCTGATTTTTAACCCTGCATTGGCCGATATGCCGCTTACTCCCG
>JAEUVL010001069.1 GCA_016786965.1 Chitinophagaceae bacterium | reverse complement strand
TTTGGTAAAATGATGACTGATGGTGTATGGTGGTTCTTCCTCTTTTGGCTACCCAAATACCTGGATGCACAATTTAGTATGACCGGAAAAGAGATCATGCTACCATTGGCGGTCTTATACAGCATGACGATGATCGGCAGTATTGGTGGCGGGTATTTCCCGATGTATTTTATAAAGAAAGGCTTTACACCGTATGATGGTCGCATGAAAGCGATGCTTATCATTGCGGTCATTCCATTGGTGGTACTGCTGGCGCAACCATTGGGATATATTTCATATTGGGTTCCGGTAATACTTATAGGTGTTGGTGCATCCGCACACCAGGCATGGAGTGCTAATATTTTCACTACGGTATCTGACATGTTTCCCAAAAAAGCGGTTGGGTCTGTAGTTGGCATTGGTGGTATGGCTGGCGGACTGGGCGGGGTGGCCATTTCTAAAATTGGCGGAGCAGTATTCGACCATTATAATAAGCTGGGGCACATACAAACCGGTTATACCATTATGTTTGCGTTTTGCGCAGTAGCTTATCTTATCGCCTGGGGCGTTATGAAATCGCTGGTACCAAAATATAAGCCAATCACTGACTTGTAATATCTTATTCGCTTTTTAATCAATTAAACACTTCCAGAACTCTCCAAAAATGGGGAGTTTTTTATTTGTGATAGCAGCTTGAGACTTTCTGGTACTGAACAATGAATCGTGTTGCAATAAGTCCCTCTCTTCATCTAATCGAAATATGTACACAGTATAAAAAACTCCCCCGATTACCGGAGGAGTTTCATACTATTATAATCAGTTATTCAATATTACCTGAATCCTATTCGCCCCAAATATTATCCTTTCCCTGCAGCCAGAGATTAACCAGGTCGGTCGTTACGGATTTTGGCCTTTCCAGCGGGAAGCCAAGGGCCCTGTCCCAGCAAAGACTGGCCAACACACCCAATGCCCGGCTTACTGCAAATAGTACTGTGTAAAACTCATACTCCTTCATGCCATAGTGAACAAGCAGTGCGCCGCTATGAGCATCCACATTTGGCCAGGGATTCTTGATTTTTCCCAGT
>JAEUVL010001018.1 GCA_016786965.1 Chitinophagaceae bacterium | reverse complement strand
AGTTCTCCTTTTAAAATAAGATCATTGTACCATTGCGAATAATCCGCCGCCCTTGATGTGATTTCCTTACTCATGTTCTGTTTCCAGGTTTTTAGTTATTATTAACACCCTCCTATGCAATAAATCAGAAAATGATACAATATTTGTATCCGGTTACGCAAACGATTGTGTAAATCTCAAAGTCGCACAAAAGTAGTAACTTCATTTTTAACCCGATAAATCATTTGCCATGAAATCACCAATTTTACTTCTGGCAGCTTTTGTACTTGCACTCAGCAGTTGTACTACAGCCTATAAGACCGGTCAAACTCCTGATGATGTGTACTACTCTCCTACCCGTCCGCAAGATGATAACGACAAAACTGAAAGAGAAGAGCGCAGGGATTATACCTACAGCGATGATTACTATGATGATCGTTATTTACGTATGAAAGTAAGCAACCGTTACCGCTGGAATGAGCTGAATGATTGGTACAATTACGACCGCTATAGCTACGGATATAATTATTACTATGGTTCATATTATAATCCCTATAATTCCTGGAACTATTACTACAATCCTTATTGCTGCTGCCATGGAAATTACAGCTATGGTAATCCCAAAATTGCGTCTATCAAACCAGTGGTGAAGCCCCGCAGTTTTAACCTGGCTGGCTATAATAATACGGGATACAACAATTCCAATGCAAGTAATAACGGCAAATCAATCATCAGGACCAATGCCGGCAGGCCCGCATACAACAACACTAACAGCAACAACGGTTCAAAAGGAGTAAGCAATACCTTAAGGACAATTTTTGACCGTAATAGTAACAGCGGCTCTTCGGGCAGCGGCAGTTCGTCTTCCGGCAGAACATACAACCCGTCCAGCAGCAGCTCTTCAAGCAGCAGCTCCGGAAGCAGTTCATCAGGTGGAAGCAGCGGTGGTGGCGGTGTTAGCAGACCCACTAGAAATTAACTTTAAGCAAATGCAGGAAGTATTACTGAAACATTTTTCGTAATGTTTCCTGCATTGTATTATCCAACATAATCAATACCGTATATGAACAAGATAGTATCTATAGTACTTTTTTTGACGCTGGCACAGCAGGCTGCAGCACAAGTACCCGAAGAGGCTCTCCGACTTTCCTGGAAACCGCAAATGGGCACCGCACGCAACCAGGCCATCGGTGGCGCCATGGGCTCGCTCGGTGGCGATGGAACGGCAAATCTTGTAAATCCTGCCGGACTTGCCTTCTTTAAAACATCAGACTTTATTATTACTCCGGGATACCAGTTTGGGAAAGGTACCGGCCTATTCCGTGGTACCAGTAATAAAAGTGAACAGCAAAATAATATAGGCCTTGGTACTTCTGGTTTTGTGTTTGGTGGCTTTGGATATAAAGCAAGAAACAGTTTTGCCATCACCGTTACCCGTACAGCAGATTTCAATCAAACCACCCAATATAAAGGACAAAATGATTACAGCAGTTTTGCTGAACCTTTGGCAGATGAATTTGCATCCTCCGGACTAACGATCGACCAGGCCTTGAACAGCAATAATATTTCTTTACCTACTAAAATGGCTTTATATACTTACCTGGTTGATACCGCTACCATTGGTGGATCAAACCAGGTGATTGCCCGCTCTGAATTCACCTCACTCCTCAACCAGGAACATATTTCGGAAATAAGCGGCGGTACCACCGAGATCACTTTGGGCTGGGGAACCGAGATCAATAAGAAATTCATGGCCGGGTTTAGCCTGGGTATACCTATTGTAAAGATCGACCGCAATACATACTTCCGGGAGTCGGACGCTTCCGGAGACCTCGATAACGATTTTAATTATTTAGCCTACCGCGAAAATTTTAATCTGACCGGTGTTGGTGTCAACCTGAAAGGCGGGTTGATCTACCGGCCCAAGGAGTACATACGTTTAGGCCTGGCATTTCATTCACCAGAAGCATTGATGTTAAAAGAAACCTTCAGCTCTGGCTTTGCAGCTGATCTTGAAAATTTATTTGCCCCCAACAGCGGCTATGATTCAGCCTCTTCTTTTGACCTTACCGGAAATGCCTCCGAAATATACAGGTATTCTACCTACACTCCTGGCAAAATAATCATCAGTGGTTCGTATGTGTTCAGGGAAGTGGAAAATATCAACCGCCAAAAAGGTTTTATCACAGCTGATATAGAATTCACTAATTACAAATGGATGAAATTCGGCTCCAGTGAGGAGGAAACACAAGAAACGAAAGCATACTATAAGCCTTTTAACGATGCTATTGATGCCATCTATAAAAGCGCCTTTAATTTTCGTGTCGGTGGAGAATTGAAATTTAATATCCTGATGGCAAGGCTGGGCTTTGCCTATTATGGTAGTCCTTACAAAGACAAAGCACTAAAAGCCAGTAAGATGAACCTGAGTGGCGGATTAGGTTACCGTCATAAAGGTGTATTTGTGGACCTGACCTATGTTCACCGGATCAATAAAGACGTAAATTTTCCCTACCGGGTAAATGCACCGAGGGCCAATACTTTTGCCAATGTGAAAGAAACCGGCGGCAATGTGTTACTGACAGTTGGTTTTAAAATATAATTACCGCAACTAAAATATTCTCAGGAAAGGGCACCCGCAAGGTGCTCTTTTATTTTTTCCATATCTCCCGGTAAAAACCATTCTATCTCTTTGTCCTTCTTAAACCAGGTCATTTGCCGCTTGGCGTACTGACGGGTATGTATTTTAATATTCTCAGTTGCTTCTTGCAAAGACAATTTCGCATCTATATAATCAAACATCTCCGCATACCCTACTGTTTGCAACGCATTTAATTGACGGAAAGCCAACAAAGATCTCACTTCGTCTGCTAATCCCGCCGACAACATTGCATCTACTCTTGTATCGATATTACGGCGCAATTCTTCTTTCGGAAGTTCCAAGCCAATTTTAATGATTTTAAAATCCCTGTTCGCCCTGGCCCTCTTTTGAAAAGCCAAAATGGATTGACCAGTGCTTTCCACCACTTCCAATGCCCGCATCATTCGCTGGGGGTTCTGTATTTCACCAACTGCATAATAAGCAGTGTCCTTTTCCTGCACCTGCTGCTGTAACCATTGCAGTCCGCCGGATCCATACTTCGCTATAATATTCTTCCGTACCTCCGGATCAATGGCTGGTATGGCATCCAGCCCTTCGCAAAAAGCTTTAATATAGAGCCCTGTCCCACCTACCATTATGACTATATCGTGCGCCACAAAGAGCTCGGCTGCTTTCTGCAATGCATAGCTTTCAAACAGAGCGGCCGTTACTTCTTCTTGTATGGAATGTGAACCTATAAAAAAATGCTGTACTGCCAGTAATTCTTGCACAGAAGGCCTTGCCACACCAATATTGAGTTCTTTAAAGCACTGCCGGCTATCTGCCGAAATGATCGCTGTATTAAAATGCTTTGCCAGGGCGATAGCTGCTGCTGTTTTGCCAACGGCAGTTGGTCCAGCAATAATGATAATTGTTTTGTTTGGCAAAGCCATTGAAGTGATTTAAAAAACCCCGGTTTAAGGACCGGGGCATAAAACATCTTTCTTGTAATGATCTCTTATACTTCCTCTTCGCTTTCAGCTTCCCCACTTTCTTCTGCAAATCCTACATCTTCTCCTTCTTCATCTTTCTCACTAAACCCATCTCCAACCACCTGTGTGAGGTCATACTTCTCTTCAATGTCAGCAAATTTAGGTCCCAGTAATCCTTTGGTACCATACTGACTGGGAGCAATGCCTTCTGTCCTTACCATAGACGGATAGGTGATCTTGGGATTTTCTTCCTTCGACACATTGATCAGTTCTACCAGGAAGCCCCAGTTCTTATTAAAATCATACAAATAAATAAAGCGTTGGTTAGGGTCCCTGATCTCGGAGCCTATGGTTGTCTCAGCCATGATCAGTGGCGGGGCCTTGTATTCTTTATCATACTTTTCCAGCGATATTTCCCGGCCGCGGAGCCAATGATCATTGCTACGAAAAAATGTCGCCTTATGCTTATTATCAAACTCATACGATTTCAGAATAGCTTCATGCAACTCCTGGAAAGTTTGGGTATGACGGATAACCACATCACGGTACACACTTTCATCTTCTTCTAAGTATATCCTGAACTTTAATATTGCCATAAAGCAAATTTAGGATTTTTGATTTTAGATTTCTTATTTGGGTTTTACTGGCGTTAAGCCCATTTCTTTTGCCTTATGTAGCATAAATTCATGCGCTGCTTCAAATGTATTGGGTATTACTCCGTCAAGCATGGCATCTTTCAGGGCATCTTTGATGACCCCCACTTGTTTGGAGGGTGAAATACCAAAAGTTTCCATAATGATCTCCCCGGTAATGGGTGGCTGCCAGTTCCGTATATGATCTTTTTCTTCCACTTCTTTGCACCGCTGTCTTACCAATTGAAAATTTTCCAGGTAGCGTTTTACTTTCTGCTTATTCTTGGAGGTAATATCTGCTTCACATAGCATCATCAGCGAATCGAAATCTTCACCGGCATCAAACAATAGGCGGCGAATCGCAGAATCAGTTATATTCTCCTTTGTGAGACTGATAGGTCTTAGGTGTAATTCCACCAGTTTTTTAACTAACCTCATTTTCTCATTTAGCGGCAATTTCAGTTTAGTAAATATTTTGGGTACCATTCTTCCTCCCACCACTTCATGACCATGAAAGGTCCATCCATGCCCTTCTTCAAAACGTTTGGTCGCAGGTTTAGCAATATCATGCAGGATAGCCGCCCAGCGGAGCCAGACATCATTGGTATTGACGGACAAATTATCCAATACCTGAAGGGTATGATAGAAATTATCTTTATGCCCATGCCCATCTTTATATTCAGCACCAGCCAGGTCCACCATTGGAGGAAAAATGAGTTGCAATAGACCGCTTTTATATAAAAGATCAAACCCAATTGAGGGTTTAGGTGATGCCACTATCTTATTCAACTCATCGGTGATCCGCTCTTGTGTAATGATCTTTATCCGCTGAGCATTATCAATAATTCCCTGCCAGGTGGCTGCATCAATGGTAAAGCCCAACTGGGTGGCAAAGCGGATACCACGCATCATGCGCAGCGGGTCATCGCTGAAGGTTTTGGAAGGCTCCAGCGGTGTCCTGATTATTTTGTCTTGCAGGTCCTGTATGCCGTTGAACGGATCAATAAGTTCGCCAAAATCACTTTTATTAAGACTGATAGCCAGTGCATTAATAGTAAAATCCCTTCTGTCCTGGTCATCCTTCATGGTACCAGGCACCACATCCGGATTACGGGAGTCTGTGCTGTAGCTTTCTTTTCTGGCACCCACGAACTCAATATCGAAAGAATCGGCCTCTTCTGAACCATTATCCAAAGAACTGGTCACTGAAGAATTGTAATTACTGATGTCCTTTACTTTTATATGAGCCGTGCCATACGTTTTGAAATAATCCACTTGCGGGATAGGATGGAACAGCTTGGCTGTTGCTCCAGCCAGGTGAATACCATCGCCGATGCAGACGATATCGATATCCTTTTTTGCATCGCGGTCCAATAATTTATCCCGTACAAAGCCACCGATCAGGTAGGTCTCCACATTAAGATTTTCTGCGGCCAGCGCCACCTTGTCCAGGATCATCCGTTCTTTTTCTGTACAACTAATTTTCATAACCAGAGCAAAGATAACAGTTGAGAGGTTTTAATAGAGGTAAGGCTTGATTTGCCTTATCCATTTCATTATCCGCTATTTTTGCCCTAATGCAATTCAATCATAGTACATGAAAAAATCTATCATACTCTTCTTCCTGCTTCTTTCCTTCATGGTGTATAGCCAGCCACAAATGCCCACCTATCGCCAGGTGATGACGGAGTTTTTCTCAACTTATGAATATGAAAGGGATTACGAAAAAGACATACAGTTTGCCAAGAAAAAAGACGGGTGGTATATCCAGTTAATTAACCGTTATAAAGAAGATAAGATAATTCAAGATGTACTCTTCTGGTCAAACAAGGAGGGAAAATTTATTCCCCGGAACGAGCTATATGAAAAGAAATCATCTGAGGAAAGCACAGACGATGCCATATACAGGTATACCTCCGCAACAAATGGAGACTTCGAATCATATAATTATGAACGATGCATCTATTATGGATATGAAGGGTGGGATGTGGATTTAATAAACGACTTTAAAGATGTGACATCCCGGCCAGACACATTACTGGAAGGGCTGGCCAGGGCCTATGCCTTTCATGCCGAAAGGTACTTGTGGTATGGGTTTGGCGGAAAGCCCTACGATGATGATTCGTTGAAAAAAATATTGGGTAAAATAGAACTTCCTACAACAAACAGGTTAAACGCCTTTATATCGAATATTGAAGCAGGCATTGCCCTGTACAAAGAACTTTTTGACAGAAATCCCGCTTACCGTATGCGGGTGGGCAATGCCAAAATAAAATTTCAGAATGAACAATTCCATATTTTCCAGCAACTAATGATTGCTGGCTACGACAAAGAATCACTTGCGTATCTCAAAAAAATTGAGCCAGATTCTCTGTTTAAACAAATCGGATACAACTACCTTAATGCCTGTGCTCCCAACAGTGTTCTTATAACTTTTGGCGATAATGATACTTATCCTTTATGGTATGTGCAGGCAATAGAGGGGTTTAGAGAAGATGTAACCGTCATCAATTACTCACTAATGGGCTTTGCGCCATATATTGACATGCTGAAACGAAAACAGCTGCTTAAGTTCTCAGCCCCAAAGAAATTCTACGGCAGCAGGGACTTTGACTACTCCTTATATCGCCAACCACTGCCTTCAAAGACACAAAATCTAACTATACAGCAGTTGCTGGACATAATTCATACTAAGAAATATCCCGAGAAAACTTATGACAATGAACTAATTCCCAGTTATCCTGCGAAAAATATAATTTGGAAATTTGATCCTGTACAACTTAAAAAAATACAACCACAACCGGGCCTTGCTGAAAGTATAGACCTAGAACTATCCAGTTATCTCACCAGTTCCGACCTAATGGCACTGGATATTACTTTAAATAATTATTATTCCAGGCCGGTATATTTCACTTCTCCAACTACTATTCTTAATAATCAATACCTGCAAAAAGAAGGGATTCTTTTCAGGTTTTTACCGGTGGCGGAAAACAAGCAACGAACAACTGACGAGCTATATATCAACAAGAGTATTGCCTACATCTCTAAATTTTATAAACCGCTGTTTTCCCGAACAATTGGAAAGGAGGTTTTTTATGCTGAATCATTAGACGGTTCTCATACTGATCTGTTTGCCCGAATCATTTCGTGGTACCTTGATAATAATAAGGAAACAGTAGCAAAAAACTGGGCGGTAAAGTATCTTTCTTCTTTCGGCAAACTTCCTATCCCTCCTAATTATAGCAATATTGCGATGGCCAAACTATTATTACAAACCGCCTTACTAAAGGAAGCAAAATTAATGATGGAAGGATATGCCACCCATTTTTATACTTACTACAAAAACCCTTCCCCACTTGAAATTTACACGAGCAAAGAAGGGACTATTCAACTCTTTGAATCAATGCTGAAAACGCTTACAGAGTACAAACTGGATAGTGAGTTGATAAAAACTTTTATTGAAGAACTCAGGGCCGAATGACGACAACATCCCCGTTTTCCCATTTAACAATAGCTGAAGGTGCTGACACCGTAGTATCAGCCTGTCGGTATTGAACTATATAATCAACCCCGGATTTTATTTCTTCACTGATATCAGCAAATAATTTCGCAGGTGGCTGTCCGGAGATATTGGCCGACGTAGACACTATTGGCTTTCTGAATCGCTTTATTAGATGCCTGCAAAACTCCTCCTTGCAAATGCGAATAGCAATGCTGCCATCAGCCGCTACCAGGTTATCGGCCAATCCAATTGCCCCTTCGTAAATGACAGTGGTTGGTTTAGATTGTTGTTCCAGGTAATCAAATACCTGCAGGTCAGGTGCGGCAACGTATTGCAGTACTTCTCTTTCATCTGACAGGAGGATGATCATGGCTTTCTCATCGGGCCGCTTCTTTAATTGGTACACTTTTTCCACGGCATCGGCATTAGTCGCATCACATCCGATTCCCCACACTGTATCAGTAGGATACAAGATCAATCCGCCTGCCCTCAGTACTTGCAGGCACTGCTCTATATCATTATCAAAATTTAGCATACACTTTTATAGATGTTCATTATATGGGTTACATATTTTTCAGGTGCGAATTTCAAAGAATATTGCCATCCCTTTTCCCGCATATCATCGGCAAATGCTGTATCTGAATAAATCCTTTTCATCCCGGCAGCAATTTCTTCTGCACTGTAAGGATCGGCGTAGTAAGCGCCAGGACCACCGGCCTCCGGCAGGCAGGATACATTGGATGTGATAACAGGCAGGCGGCTGCACAATGACTCCAGTACAGGTATTCCAAATCCTTCAAAAAAAGAAGGATATATCATCGCTACAGCGCATTGATAAATGGCGGGAAAATCAGACGATGATTTAAAAGAAGCCGATGATCTTGCTGCTTCGCTTTCCGAGAGGAATATAATTTTGTGCCCGATACCATTTTGCCTGATATAATCTTTTACCAGTTGTTTGTACTTTCCCCCATCCCCGATAACAACGAGCGGAATATTTAATTCATTTCTCAGCAAATAGATCGCCTTACAGATATTGAGCAGGTTCTTTCTTTCGATGATAGTTCCTACGCAAAGGAAAAATTCATCAGGCAGCTGGTATCGTTGCCTCACAATATTTTTTTCTTCAGGGCTCAGGGGTTTTGAAAACGCAGGGTTACAGCTTTGATAACAAACCTCGATCTTCTTCTCCGGAATTTTATAGAAATCAATGATGTCCCTCTTTGTTTGTTCACTAATGGCGATCACTTTATCGGCGTGAGTGCAGGCATAACGAAATTTTTTAGAATATATTTTTACATCTATAGGGTTGTATTGCTCGGGATACCGTTCATGAATAAGATCATGAATAGTAACGACCGACCTGGTAGTTGTTTTTTCGATACCTAATGGTATTTCATGACTAAGACCATGATAGATATCTATTTTAAGCCGTTCAATATCTTTCTTTACCCAACTACTGCGCCAGGCAGAACGGAAAGCTTTGTGCAGGAAACCCGATGGTAATATTTCATGTACAGAACTTCCGGTAATAGTGAATTTTTGGGACGCTTTCGGGTTGAATAAATAGTACTGATGCTCCGGGTAGTGATCCTTGAGAAGGGTCAGCAGGGTACGGCTGTATTGCCCCAGCCCTGTGCCATTATGATAAGCCCTTTTTGCATCGAAACCGATATTCATTATGCGAAGATAAGACCGTAAGCCAGATTAGTCGGGAAGACGGGCAGTTGGAATGACCGTTCCATTTTAAGCCAAAAGTCATAAGCTTTTCTTAGCTGCTTATCTGCCATTACTTGCCTGCTGACTGCCTCTTCCTTCATTGTTCATTGCCTCTGCATTGCCTCTTCATTGCTGGTTACTTGCTTCTTACTTGCCTGCAGACAGCACCTTAATTGCATTTGCCCTACTTTAGTGGTCAATAACAGGCCTTAATGAGCCTTAACGGGCCTTAATGAGCCTTAACGGGCCTTAATGAGCCTTAACGGGCCTTAATGGACCTTATCGGGAACCCGGCCCTGCACCATCCATTATCTCGCAGTAAATCAGTAACAGGAAAAGAATCACTGAAAACGGATAGCCGGAGGTTTTCGTACAGGTTTGTCAATAAAAAGCTTGTTGAAAGTGGGATGCAAAATTGAAATACATGCTACAGCCATCCAGCCATTCTTCTTTCCAACTTTAGAACTATTTTCGTGCCATGAAAGAATTAGTATTAGAGGCATGGGCCAACCGTGAATTATTAAAGGACAATAAGTACAGCGATGCAATAAGGGCGGTAATAGAGGAAGTAGATAAAGGACGATTGAGAACAGCTTCTCCCTCTGAGACGGGCTGGGTAGTAAACGAATGGGTAAAGCAGGCGATCCTGATGTATTTTGGCATTCAGCAAATGCAGACATGGGATGTGGCCCCATTTGAGTTTTACGATAAAATGCTGCTGAAGAAAAATTATAAAGAGTTGGGTGTAAGAGCTGTGCCACATGCGGTGGCCCGCTATGGGGCCTACCTGGCTAAGAATGTGGTGCTGATGCCATCATATGTGAATATTGGCGCCTACGTGGATGAGGGTACAATGGTAGATACCTGGGCTACTGTGGGCAGTTGCGCCCAAATAGGCAAAGGGGTGCACCTGAGTGGTGGGGTGGGCATTGGCGGTGTGCTGGAGCCTCTGCAGGCCAGCCCTGTGATAATTGAAGATGGTTGTTTTATAGGAAGCCGTTGTATTGTGGTAGAGGGAGTGATCGTGGAGAAAGAAGCCGTCCTGGGTGCCAATGTGGTGCTAACGCAATCGACCAAAATAATTGATGTGAGCGGAACCGAACCAGTGGAAATGAAAGGCCGGGTGCCCGCCCGGAGCGTAGTGATTCCCGGTTCTTATACTAAAAAATTTCCAGCGGGTGAATTTGGTGTCGGGTGCGCCCTTATCATTGGCCAGCGCAAACCAAGCACTGATCTGAAAACCAGTTTGAATGACGCACTGCGGGATTTCAATGTGAGTGTGTAGTAATTTCTGATTGCTGGTTTTGATTTTTAGCCCTGAAAAGATGTGAATTAAACAGTTAAAGTTCCTATATTTGCCCTCCCAATTTAAAGAGCCCGGGTGGCGAAATTGGTAGACGCACTGTCTTCAGGTGGCAGCGTTCGAAAGGATGTGCTGGTTCGAATCCAGTCCCGGGCAC
>JAEUVL010001007.1 GCA_016786965.1 Chitinophagaceae bacterium | reverse complement strand
GCCACCAGCAGTTCGGCGCTTTTCAAACGGGAGGTGCCACCACTGGGGATAAAGCGCCAGCAGGAATCCATAGCAGTACTTCCCCATACAGTGGCATTTTTGCCAGCGGCCGCTATGGCACTGTTGCGGGCCTGGTTCTGCATACCTAAGATGGTAAGTCCGCTGTTCCAGGAGGTACAAAATGGTTTGTCTTTTATATATACTTCCACAATACCAGTTCCTTCATACAACACCATCTGGTGGGTGGCACGGGGTGCCGTACAACTGGAGCCGAAATAAGGCATATCATTATAACTGGCTACAAACCTTCTTTTAGGAGCAGTGCCCTCCACTCTCCATTCGATCTTCTTATTGGCAGAAGTAAGATTGGGATTGATGTCATGATATGGCCCAAAGATCATTGAAGGAGCATAAGAAGTGTTAGGAATAGCACCGGTCGTGGCGCTAATGGAATAGCCGCTACCCTGGCCGGCCCTGGAAATATCAAAAGTGATGGCTGAATTAGACCCCATCAATAATGAGCTGTAGGTAGATCCGTAATAACAAAAGGGAAATGACATATTGATCACCGGGCTCCAGGTATCATCCACATATATCTGTGACACTACCGTTCCTGTGGGAGTGGTATATGCAAATGGTACATAACCGGGATTAGTGATCACATAGTCCGTGGATTGCTTAATATGTGGCACCTGGGCTGTAATAGTGGTACAGTTGGTGCCGCAGGGCAATACAATGTTCCGGTTCGCAATGGTAAAAGTGGTGGCCGGGTTCTGGCCAATAGCCAGCATGCTTGTGGTAAGCACAACAAGTGTAAGCAAGAGCTTTCTCATCAGCGGTTAGTTTGTTTGGCGTATTAAATAAAATAATTACATGCGGCAAAACACCACATCAGTTGTTCCAGGATATAAAATTTCGGGAGGATTACGACTTCTTAGTCGTTGAATAATCAGTCAGTTCGGTTAACAGTATATGACCAAACGTACCATTTTTTTCTTATTAGTAAA
>JAEUVL010001005.1 GCA_016786965.1 Chitinophagaceae bacterium | reverse complement strand
TTAGGTGGTGGCGGCAGCCGTTTCGTTATCCAGGATGGTACTGGTAACGTAGGTATCGGTGAAACTACTGCCCCAGCTTATAAATTAGATGTATTACATGGTGGTGCAACCGGGGCCCGGATCCGTTCTTCCGCTACATTCTCCGTAGTGGATATTGATGCACAAAGTGGTGATGCAGCTCTTCGTTTTCAGAAAGCCGGTGTAAACCAGTGGAACACCCGCAACAATCCTGGTACCGATGACTACCAGATCTTTGAGCTCGGTGGTGGCGGTGAAAGGTTGAGGATTGAAAATACAACAGGTAGAGTGGTGGTTGGTACGGACTTGCATGTTACCGGTACTTTATCAAAAGGTGGTGGTGCGTTTAAGATAGACCACCCGATGGATCCGGACAACAAGTACCTTGTTCACAGCTTTGTGGAAAGCCCTGAAATGATGAACATTTATAACGGCAACATCACTACCGATGCATCCGGAAAAATGACTGTTCAGCTTCCTGATTATTTCAATTCACTGAATAAGGATTTCCGTTACCAGTTAACCGTTATAGGTTCTTTTGCACAGGCTATCATCAGCAAAGAAGTAAACGGTAATAGTTTTGAAATAGCCACCAGCCAACCTAATGTAAAAGTTAGCTGGCAGGTAACCGGTGTTCGCCAGGATCCCTGGGCTAATAAATACCGCATTCCAAATGTGGTGGATAAAGCAGCAAAAGACAAAGGCATGTACCTGAACCCCGAATTGTTCAACCAGCCTGAATCAAGGAGAATTGGTTATACACCTGAACCAGGTGAATCTTCTCTTAATTATTCTCCCAAGGAAGTCAATAAGACTGCTCCTCCCACAACCGGCGGAAGTCTTGAACAGGGCGCTATTGTACCTCCTGTAGTTAATAAGGCTGCTGAGAAAGGCGGTAGCCTGGATGATGCTCCTAAAGCTGCAACAAAAGCTGCACCAGCCACAACTGGCGGTAGTCTTGATGAAATGCCTAAGAGCGAAGCAAAGCCTGCTCCTGCTACAAAAGGCGGTAGCCTGGACGAAATGCCAAAACCTGTTGAGAATAAAAAGACTTCAACAGACCCTGGCAGCACTAAGACAGAATAATTGATCATCTTATTTTCTATTTTCATAAGAAGGCCTCCGGGCCTTCTTTTTTTTCGATATGGGTAGAAATATATTTTGATAAGCCTGTTCTTATTGGTAATTTAATGAACTCGTAAATTTCTTTCTTAGCTCACTGTATTGTTTTTAGAGCCGGCTATTTATTATTTAACCATAAACCTGCTATTATGAGAAGAAGGATTACCCTTTCTTTACTGGCCATCTTCCTGGCCCTTTCGTTTTCTTCCCGTGCCCAGGTTCCTTCGATCAATCCTGTTAATGGCGTTGTGCCTGCTGTGTTGAATGCAGCCGGTGGCACTTACGACAATGCGTTGTCGTATTACCGTTATGAATGGGCTTTTGGGGAACTTGTATTGGTGCAGGCGTTTGCGCCGGCGGATAGTTCGATCCTGGTGACCCAGGGTGTGCTTCAGCCCTGCACAGACATCATTCACAATTCA
>JAEUVL010001004.1 GCA_016786965.1 Chitinophagaceae bacterium | reverse complement strand
ATCATGTCAACTAATACCTAAATTTGCGCCATGCGCAAACTAAGCATGGAAGAACTGGGCCGGAAATCGGTGCAGGAATTTAAACAGGCTGAGAAGATACCGGTGGTAATGGTGCTGGAAAATATCCGCAGCGCTTACAATGTTGGCAGTGTATTCCGTACTTCGGACGCCTTCCTGGTGCAATCCATTTATATTATTGGCTATTCTGCCAAACCTCCTCATAAAGAAATAAAGAAAACGGCACTCGGCGCTGAGGAAACGGTGGACTGGAAATATTTTAAGACCACTGCGGAGGCAATAGAAGACCTGCGGGCCGGTGGATTTAATATTTATGCGGCCGAACAGGCGGAAGGCAGTTATAAATTAAATGCCATTGGTTTTGAACCAGAAGAAAAAATCGCTGTTGTGTTTGGAAATGAAGTAACGGGAGTGGAGCAGTCCACCATTGCCCTGTGCGATGGCTGTATAGAAATACCCCAGTTGGGGATGAAGCATTCCCTGAATATTGCCACTGCGGCGGGAGTGGTGCTGTGGGAATTGGTAAGAACAAGAATTGATCCTTTTTCTAATAAAAGTGAGATGTTGACCGCATAGTCTTTAATCTTAGTAGCATGTCGAAAGTAAAAAGTTATCTCTCCCTGATAAAATTCTCTCACACCATTTTTGCAATGCCGTTTGCATTGATTGGATTTTTTCTTGCGTTATTTTATCCTGTTGTTATGGAGTATGGTGTCGGGCAGTGGAATTTGAATAAAACGGTGAGTTGGGGGTGGGATAGAAAAGATGCTTTTTCATTCGCAAATATGGAGTGGCAAACGTTGAAACCTTTTGTGATCAAATTTTTACTCGTCATCGGCTGTATGGTCTTTGCCCGCAGCGCCGCCATGGCATTCAACCGGTACCTGGACAGGCAGTACGATGCTAAGAACCCCAGAACAGCTATCAGGGAGATTCCGGCGGGAGTAATTTCAGCCCGAAATGCCCTGCTCTTCACTATTGTCAATGGCCTCTTGTTTATCACCTGTACTTTTTTTATCAACAGGCTTTGCTTTTATTTATCACCAGTGGCACTGGCAGTGGTATTAGGGTACAGTTATACCAAAAGATTCACTCCGCTCTGTCACCTGATATTGGGATTGGGATTATCGCTGGCTCCAATAGGAGCATACCTGGCCGTAACAGGTAATTTTTCTCTTTTACCTGTTCTCTTTTCACTCACCGTGCTTTTCTGGGTCAGTGGCTTTGATATTATTTATGCTTTACAGGATGAAGAGTTTGACAGGTCCCAACAACTCTATTCCATTCCCGCCTGGCTGGGCAAGGCAAAGGCCCTGCGGGTATCAGAATTTCTGCATATTCTGAGTGCAGGAACGGTGGCGTTTGCAGGCTCGTATGGAAACTTTGGCTGCTTATATTGGATCGGGACAGCCGTATTTGTATTCATGCTGGTGTATCAGCATTCCATCGTAAAACCACACGATCTGAAAAGAGTGAACCTGGCCTTTATGACAGCTAATGGTATTGCCTCGGTTGTTTTCGCCATCTTTGTGATTACAGATATGTTCATTAATTAAGAATAACTAAATCAATAAAGCGATCTCAGATAAAGGTCTTCGTATGCCTGCTTCTTTTATCGTACTTCAAAATGTCAAGGATACTCTCTATAGACTACGGCCTTAAAAGAACCGGCATTGCAGTTACCGATCCGTTGCAGATCATTGCCACAGGACTTACAACAGTGGAGTCGAAGACATTGATCCCTTTCCTGAAAGATTATTTTTCCCGGGAGCAGGTCGAGTTGATCATCATAGGGTGGCCCACCAATTGGGATGATACAGCTACCCACGGTACCCCGCTTGTGGAGAAATGCATCAAAGACCTCGAAAAGAATTTCCCCGCTATGCCCGTTAAAAAAGTGGATGAACGTTATACTTCCAAGATGGCCAAAGATGCCATGCTGGAGATGGGTATGAAAAAGAAAGACCGCCGCAATAAGGCGCTGGTGGATGAAATAGCTGCCACTATTATGCTGCAGGAGTATTTAAGGTCGGTTAGTTGAAAAGTTACCAGGTTCACAAGCTAATATGGTAATTATGGAATAAATTTGCAGACAGCCTGAGCGAGTAACTAATAAATTTTTAAACTTGATCTTACCTATTATAGCATATGGTCATCCGGTACTTCGGAAAGTAGCCGCAGACATTTCACCTGATCATCCCGGGTTAGCCAAACTTATTGAAGATATGTGGGAAACTATGTATGCAAGCAATGGGGTGGGGCTGGCGGCTCCGCAGGTGAATAAAGACATACGTCTTTTTGTAGTGGATTCCCTGCAAATGTTCCGGAATATGAATGAAGAAGAGAAGGCAGAGTATCCCGGTGATGAGGGGGTAAAAGCTGTATTCATTAATGCACATATTGCGACACTGGAAGGCGATGAATGGCCCTACAATGAAGGCTGCCTCAGTATCCCAAAAATCAGGGAGGATGTTTACCGGCAGGAATCCGTTACATTGAATTACATGGATGAAAACTTCCAGGAACATACAAAGAGTTTTACCGGCCTGTCTGCCAGGGTTATCCTGCATGAATATGATCATATCGAGGGAAAACTTTTTATTGATCATATTTCCCCGCTGAAAAGAAAATTAATGAAAGGCAAATTGAATGACATTTCCAGGGGCAAAGTGAATGTAGATTACAAAATGGCCTTTCCACAGTAACCACTTTGTGGTATTATTAATCCCCTCTTTGTGGTATTGCGTTGCAACTTTCTTAATGATACATTTGCACCGGATATCATGTGTTTACTAAAAACAGGCTATATCGGGTAGTTAGTATCTGGGCAAAATGAACCGTAGTAAAAAAGAAGCATTTTTGGTTTGCCATGGCATGCAGAAACCCGCAGGAAAAGTGGAAAATATTGTTGGGCATAACAAATCTTCTCTTTACCTTAGCCACCTGTTAAGACTATCATTTCTGGTTAATTACTCTCTTTAGTTAGCACCATTATCCTAATAACAGCCATTTGGCCGTCCCTTTCATTTTTTAACCATAAAACTCAAGCTTATGAGAAGAAGGATTACCCTTTCTTTGCTGGCTATCTTCCTGGCCCTTTCGTTTTCTTCCCGTGCCCAGGTTCCTTCGATCAATCCTGTTAATGGCGTTGTGCCTGCTGTGTTGAATGCAGCCGGTGGCAGCTACGACAATGCGTTGTCGTATTACCGTTATGAATGGGCTTTTGGGGAACTTGTATTGGTGCAGGCGTTTGCGCCGGCGGATAGTTCGATCCTGGTGACCCAGGGTGTGCTTCAGCCCTGCACAGACATCATTCACAATTCA
>JAEUVL010001002.1 GCA_016786965.1 Chitinophagaceae bacterium | reverse complement strand
TTATTATGGGTTCAGCTTTAGATGATTTAGATCAGGCACTTGGGAAATTTTTGTATTGAACAAACTCTACACTTTCCAGTTTAGAAAGAGATTTAATATTTTATTGATAAGGATAGTTAACTTCAGCAACGGATAAAATTTTGTTAAAAAAATGATGCGTGAGGCAGTTCAGTCATTTTATTCTAAATTTATCTACTTCTTAATTTCCTCATTCTCTACGGTATTTCCCCCTTACATTTAGCCCCGTTAAATCGACGATAAACCTGCCTCTCGCCTATATCAAGCTCATGCGCAATTTTAGGAACTGTCCATCCCTGCGCAATCAAAGCTTTCAGTTCATCAGCAACAGAATCAGGAACAACAGGAAAGCATTTAAGAATCGACGCAAGGTTTTAGTCAGAAAACTTCATCCGCAAAAGCCGGTATCAGCGTGCGCAGTGGTCGACGTATTGAGAAAAGCCAAAGAGGCCGGAAGGAACAGCGGCACTGGCGCACGCGTCAAGATCCTTTTGAAGCAGTTTGGGAAACTGAAATACTCCCTCTGCTTGTTCGTGAACCGGAATTGACCGGCATGACACTCTGGGAATACCTTGATGATCATTACCCTGGTCAATACTCGGAGAAATTGCTGCCCACAATCCATCGGTAAATCCCGAGGTGGCTGGACCACTAAAATTCATCTGGTTGCCGCAGATACCAGAACGGCCCTGACTTTTGCCCTATCTCCGGGGCATATACATGACGCACCGGAAGGACGACAACTCCCGTTAGCGCTCGGCCCTGTCTCTTCACCTATTCATCTGCTGATGGACCGCGCTTATGAGGGTGATCCTTGCATTGGAGCTGGGCTATATCCCGGTTGTTCCACCCAAAACTAATCGGTTGGAGCCCTGGGAATATGATCGCGCCATGTACAAAAAACGCAATGAGATCGAAAGATTATTCCGTAGACTCAAGGGATTTCGTCGAATATTCTCCAGATTCGATAAACTGGATGTCATCTTTCTCTCATTCATCCATTTCGCTCTTATCGTCGAAGCACTAAGGTAGTGTTAACACGCCCTAGTTCAAGTGTTTACCACCAGTTTATTTTGTATACCAACTCAGCCGGCGTGCAATACGCTGCGAGTGGCTGGCCAGAAACTAAACTAAGTGGAGATAGTGATGACCTGATCTGGCTTTTTCGATCCAAAATTACTTGAGACAATGGCCTCTTCGAAAGAGAGAGGTAAGATGAAGCAAACGCGATACAGTGACGAGCAAATTGTTAGGATTGTGCGAGAGACGGATACCGATACGGTAACCG
>JAEUVL010000528.1 GCA_016786965.1 Chitinophagaceae bacterium | reverse complement strand
ATTGCGGCACCTGGTTGCTCTCCTGTGTATGTTTAACCAGGTAATAATAAATTCGTGGGCCCCTGCTGGTGAAAAGATACTTGCAGTACAGGGTGGCATATTTGCCCGGTACGATCTTGTTTAGAAAGAACCAGCTTTTTTCCTTTTTGCCATCCACTTCTGTCAGCATTGAGTCACGGCTTACCAACTGTATAGACTCGAAGTTCCCATTGCATAGCAATGACTGTCCGTGTTTCGCCCGGGAATACCCTTTTATCTCGCCTGCACTTATTGTACGGACAGAGTCATTCCCAAAAACAGCCATTAGCTGTATATGGCCATTTTTGTACTTGGAGGCTGGCTTGAAACCTTCTTTCCCGGGTTTGTCAGGAAAACGGCAGAAGATCGTATCATTCTGCCAGGTGATAATATAATCCGACTGGGCGTACACTGCGCCCTGGAGCAAGGAGCAGCACATTAGTGCAAAAAGTATATATAGATTCATGACAAAAATTTCCGAATGTCTTAATAATCAGCCACAATCAGCCACTGGTTCATTTACATTATCTTTGCCCTCCTGTCAAAATGGCTTATAAACGTATATAGCACCTTTTTTGACAACATAAAAGTCTTGAAAAATTTTAAAGGGGGAAATACCCACTAACACTCATTTTTTATGCTAGGTTTCATATCAAAAATTTTTGGCGGCAGCAAGTCGGAAAAAGACGTAAAGAAGATCGAGCCCTATGTGGGAAAGATCAACCAGTTCTTTAACAGCTACCAGTCTCTCAGCAATGATGAACTCCGTAATAAAACACAGGAATTTCGCCGCAGGATAAAAGAATACCTGGCAGATATTGATGGGGAAATTGAAGCAAGAAATGCCGCCGCAGAAGCCCTTCCTTTCAGCGACCTGATGGGAAAAGACGCTGTGTACCAGGAAGTAGATAAACTAAAAAAAGACCGTGATAAGAAAATAGAAGAAATACTGGAACAAATTCTTCCCGAAGCTTTCGCTGTAGTAAAAGATGCCGCCAGGCGCTTTAAAGAAAACACGGAAATCGTTTCAACGGCCACTCAACTGGACCGTGACCTGAGTGTAAAGAAAAAATACATCACCATCGATGGTGACAAATCCATATTTAAAAATACCTGGACAGCCGCCGGTGGAGAAGTGACCTGGAACATGGTACACTATGATGTGCAGCTGATCGGTGGTGCTGTACTCCACCAGGGAAAAATTGCTGAAATGGCAACGGGTGAAGGTAAGACCCTCGTATCCACCTTACCCGCCTACCTGAATGCATTACCCGGCGAAGGGGTACATATCGTAACGGTAAATGATTACCTGGCCCGCCGTGACCAGGAATGGAACGGTACTATTTTCGAATGGCTGGGACTGACCGTTGACTGCATCGACCAGCATCAACCCAACAGCGAAGAAAGAAGAAAGGCCTACCTGGCTGACATCACCTATGGTACTAATAACGAATTTGGTTTCGACTACCTCCGTGACAACATGGTGCACACCCCCGAAGAAATGGTGCAGCGCAAACACCACTATGCGATGGTGGATGAGGTGGATTCTGTATTGATCGATGATGCCAGAACACCATTGATCATTTCCGGACCGGTAGCCAAAGGCGATGACCAGCAATACCATATCCTGAAGCCCAGGGTACAGCAATTGGTACAGGAGCAGGAACGCATTGTTCGTAACTGCTTGAACGAAGCCAAAAAACGTTTTGCCGAAGGCGATGATGATGCCAAAGGCGGTGGCTTATTCTTATTCAGGGCACACCGTGGCTTACCTAAGTATGGCCCGGTTATTAAATATTTAAGTGAGCCCGGGATCAAGGTGAAAATGCAAAAGGCAGAAAATCATTACCTGCAGGACCAGCAGCGTAATATGCATATCGTGGACGAAGAATTGCTGTTCCATATTGATGAGAAGAACAACTCCGTAGAGCTTACCGAAAAAGGACTCACCATGATCACCCGTTCCGGGGAAGATCCAGAATTCTTTGTGTTGCCGGATATTGGTATCAAACTGAATGAAGTGGAAAAAAGCTCCGCTTCTGCTGATGAGAAATTACACCTGAAAGAAACGATCCTGAATGAATATGCACAGAAAGCTGACCGTATCCATACTGTGCAGCAATTGCTGAAAGCCTATACCGTATTTGCAAAAGATGTGGAATATGTGATCATAGATGGCGCTATCAAGATTGTGGATGAACAAACAGGCCGTATCATGGAAGGCCGCCGCTATAGCGATGGTTTGCACCAGGCATTGGAAGCAAAAGAAAACGTGAAGATCGAGGCCGCCACACAAACGTATGCCACCATTACATTGCAGAACTACTTCCGGATGTACCATAAACTGGCCGGTATGACCGGTACCGCTGAAACAGAAGCTGCCGAGTTGTGGAGTATTTACAAACTGGATGTGGTAACGATACCCACCAACCTGAAAATGGTCCGGAATGATAAGCAAGACCTCGTTTACAAAACAAAAAGAGAAAAATACAAGGCTGTTATTGATGAAATCGAAGCACTGCGGAATGCAGGCCGCCCTTGCCTCGTAGGTACCACTTCGGTAGAGGTAAGTGAGTTACTGGGACGTATGCTCCAGCAGAAAAAGATCCCGCATAATGTATTGAACGCAAAACAGCATGCCAAAGAAGCGCAGGTAGTAGCAGAAGCAGGTTTGCCCGGTGCTGTTACCATTGCCACTAACATGGCTGGTCGTGGTACGGATATCAAACTGGGACCAGGTGTGAAAGAAGCAGGAGGATTGGCCATCATCGGTACAGAACGCCACGAAAGCCGCCGTGTGGACAGACAATTAAGGGGCCGTGCCGGCCGCCAGGGAGATCCGGGTTCCTCCCAGTTCTATGTATCGCTTGAAGATGACCTGATGCGGATGTTCGGCAGTGAACGTATTGCTTCGCTGATGGATAAACTCGGCTACAAAGAAGGCGATGTGATTCAGCACAGCATGATCAGCAACAGTATTCAACGGGCACAGAAAAAAGTAGAAGAGAACAACTTTGGTATCCGTAAACGCCTGCTGGAATACGATGACGTGATGAATAAGCAGCGGAATGCCGTGTATGAAAAAAGAAACCATGCCCTCTTTGGCGAACGCCTGGCCCTGGATATTGATACGGCCTTTTCATCCCTTGCCTGGATGCAGGCAGAAATGTTCCGGGAGCAGGAAGATTACGACGGATTCAAAATGGCCTGTATCACCAATTTTGGGCTGGATACAAAAATTGAAGAAGACGAGTTCAAAAAAGGAGATGTTAATGCCCTGGTTGATAAACTTTATAACGAGACAACAGAAAAATACACTGCCCATAAGGAAGAGTTGCAAAAACAGGCGATCCCGGTTTTCAAAAATATCAGGCTTACACAGGGCAGTCATATAGAAAATGTAGTGGTGCCGTTTACGGACGGCCGCAAACAATTGAATGTACTCACTAACCTGGACAAGACCTTAAGCACCAATGGGGCAGATCTTAGCAATTCATTGGAAAAAACGATCACCCTGGCTGTGATTGATGATGCCTGGAAAGAACATCTGCGGGCCATGGACGACCTGAAACAAAGTGTGCAAACGGCCTACCTGGAACAAAAAGACCCGCTGGTCATTTATAAAATGGAAGCGTTCAAATTGTTTGACGGGATGAACAATGACGTTAATAAGAATATTGTTTCGTTTCTATGCCATGCGGCCCTTCCAGTACAGCAGGAAAATGCACCATTAAAAGAAGGCCGCCAGCAAAAAACTGACATGAGCAGGATGAGGGCCAATAAAGATGAAGTGGATAATGCGGGCCAGGACTACGCCGCAAATGAAAGAGACAGGTTTGAACC
>JAEUVL010000934.1 GCA_016786965.1 Chitinophagaceae bacterium | reverse complement strand
TGAAAAATAATAGGCAAACGGGGAAATTAATTATATAAAAATTTGGTAATTAACCCTCAATTTCTATTTTTGCGTATTATTTAGGACATTGTTCACAAATCTTAATCCTTAGTTATGGCAAGCAAAAAGTACATTTTACTAGCGGGCATTTTCTGCCTGTTAGCGTCTTACGGGTACTCTCAGAGAGTAGGGGCCAGTTATGACGTAAAAGATTCGTCTCTAATCACCAGCAAGAGAATGCCTCAGCATTCTGAGTTTTTGAACGGAACGTATAACTTCCCTGCGAAACCCCGCAATCAGTGGGAAATCGGTATTAAAGGTGGTTTATTCCAGGTAAGTGGTGATATACCTGCAGTTTTCCTGTCACCAGGTTTTGGTGCTCACGTACGGAAATCTTTCGGTTATATTTTCTCTATGAGGTTGGAATACCTCTACGGAATTGGTAAAGGTTACCATTTCAGAGCGAACGAGAACTATGCAAAAAACACAGCGTGGAATAACCAGGGCTTGGGTGCTACCCAGTCTTACTCTGCTCCACAGGCTATTACCGGAGCCGGTGGTTTTCGTCAGATCGTTTCTTCTAAAACAGGTCTGACATCTACTCCATTCGATCGTGTGTATTACAACTACAAAACAAAGGTTCAGGACCTTTCTTTGGAAGGTGTTGTAACTCTGAACAACATTCGTTTCCACAAAGCTAAAACCGGCTTCAACGTTTATGGTTTTGCTGGTGTTGGCGGATCAGTTTACGACACAAAAGTGGATGCATTGAACGCTGGTAACACTAACTATGCTGCCCAGTTCAATGGTCTTACTCAGGCTCCTTATGATGACAGAAAATCTGTGATCAGGGAACTGAAAGACAATATCCTGGATGGTACATATGAAACACCTGCCGAAAATCATGGCGAACGTCGTCCTAAGCTGTTTGGAAAAACATTCAAACCTTCTGCAACAGTAGGTATGGGTATGGCTTTCAAACTGAGCAACAGGCTGAACCTCGCTATTGAAGATCGCTGGACTTTCATTAAGGATGACTTATTGGATGGTCAGCGCTGGCAGGAACATGCATGGGGTGACGCTGTTCAAACCCGTGACTTCGATTCTTACAACTATTTAAGCCTTGGTTTGAACATCAATATCGGTGCAAAATCTGTTGAGCCTCTTTGGTGGTTGAACCCACTTGATTATGCTTACAGCGAGATCCGCAACCCACGTTTGATGCGTCTGCCAAAACCAGTACTGCCTGATAGCGATGGCGACGGTATCACAGATCAGTTCGACCAGGAACAAACTCCTGCCGGTTGCCCTGTTGACAGCCATGGTGTATCTAAAGATACAGACGGTGATGGTGTACCTGATTGTAAAGACAAAGAACTCATTACACCTACTACTTGTCAGCCTGTTGACGCTGATGGTGTTGGTAAATGCCCAGTTCCTTGCCCAACTTGTGAAAACTGCCCTGACCTTTGTAAAGGTGGCGGCGGTGATGGCGATTGCGCTTCTAAAATGGGTGCTTTGCCAAGTGTAGCTTTCAAAGCTAACTCTAACAAACTGAGCGATGAAGCTAAAGCAGTTCTTTCAACTGTAGCTGCCAAAATGCGTAACAACCCCGGTTGTAAAGTAGTGGTAGTTGGCTATTGCTCTTCTGATAAAAAGCAACAGCAATTAAGCTGGGATCATGTGAATGCCGTTATCAACTACATGGTTGATAAAGAAGGTATCAATGCTGATCGCTTTATCTTTAACTATGGTCAGCCTGATGGCGATTGCAATACTGTTGACCTTCGTGCTGCTGCGCAAGGCGAAGATGGACCAAACACCATCGAACCTCCGCATCCAAATCTGCGTAAGAATTAAGATTTAATACTTTTTGCTGATAACCCTCCCGATTCATCGGGAGGGTTTTTTATTGGATATTAGGGGATTTTTAATTTCGGTCTTTTATGTTTTTAACGCTATAAAAGCCAGTCAGTGAGGTGAATATGACAGAAAATAAGATAAAATGATGGCAGGTGCAGGAAACAGCGTAAAACTGCTCCATTTGAGCAGCCTATTATCAAAATCTTAACTGCCCTGATTTGGCAGACCATCTTTTTTGCGTAAGATTTGCCGCTAACTGTTAACTTTGCAAACCCTTTATGAATAGTAACTTACTTAAGGCAAAACATAGCGGAATTAAATTGCTGGTAAAATCCAGCTGGATTTTGGCGTTTGTACTTTTGCTGGCAAGCTGCGGTGGAAGTAAAAGCATGACCAAGATTCTTAAGAATCCGGATCCTGCATACAAGCTTCGAATCGCAGAACAGTATTTTGCGAAAAAGAAATATACCAAGGCCCAGCAGGTATATGAGGATATAATGCCTTACTATAAAGCAGGGAAGGAGTTTGAAGATATTTACTATAAGTATGCATACTGTGCTTATTACCAGGCTGATTACCTGAATGCAGAGAACCTCTTCAAAAGC
>JAEUVL010000918.1 GCA_016786965.1 Chitinophagaceae bacterium | reverse complement strand
TACTATAAATTTCAGGGAGTCATAAAATATGGCACTGTACTCACCCATTTCTTTCCCATCATCCCTGCCCACACCTATATGCCCGTATCTTTTCAATTCCTGCTTGATAAATAAAAGCTGATGGTGCATTACTTCCTGTGCACCGATAAAATCCGGTTCATAAAACTTCATCAAACCAGTTAGTTTTCCTTTCCGGGCATCCCACCTGTTTTCCCCATCAGAAGCAACATCCAGCCGTATGTTGTAAGACATCACTGCTACTTCCTGTTGTGCCAGTATGGGCGTTTTACTACCCAGTACGAGTAAACAAATTGTAAGAAGCAGTTTACTTGTCATGATCAAACTATTAGCTGTTATAAATAAGGTGCTGAAAAACCAAGACTCAGCATACCAGCTTTTACTTCAGGGCAACTGGTGAACAAACTCCATAATAAACCAGTACGGTGGTTTTCTATCATTACAATCATGGGGCCCTGATCAATAGCAAGGACAGAATTTGCAAACCATAAATCTTTCAAAGAGAACGCATCCACAAAACCATACTCTTTCCAAATCTTATCGCCCAGTACATAATAGAAAAACTTCAGGGCTTGCATAGATTCAAGCGGTGTATATGGCATTGAAGAGATGGCAGCTGTTGGCGCAATCACACTCACATCATTGGTGGGTGAGCTGGCGGTGTATCCGCCAGCAATATCGCTGGCCGTCAAGCCCCAGCAACTATCGCTATAACCAAACCATCCCCGTGGATTTGCCACACAATACTTATAATTGATCAGAGAATGGTTTCTTGTTTGGGTGGCATAATTGGTAAAAGCATCAGATAGCCCATTGGGATTAATACCCATAAATGAATAGTGGGAAAAAAACAATGGCCCCCCTTGTGCTGGACCTAAGGGAAGGGTATATCCATAATAACTTGCTCCGTTCAAAAAACCACCGCCAGAGGCCCAGCCGTTGGTGTACACTGCCGGTGGAATACCGTGTGTGGTGGATGCCGCTGCGAGCACATAAGTGATCAGGCATTCATTCCATCCTTTTATCTGCATATTCATTACCCAGCCCCTGTCAGGGCTATAGTGCCAATACAATACATTTTG
>JAEUVL010000512.1 GCA_016786965.1 Chitinophagaceae bacterium | reverse complement strand
CTCCGCAATGTGGCTGAATGTGGATTAAAAGTGGTAACCTACAACTTTATGCCAGTATTGGATTGGATGCGCACCGATGTTTCTTACACTATGCCAGATGGTAGCAAGGCGCTCTATTTTGAGCGTTCAGCTTTTATTGCATTTGATCTTTACCTGCTCAAAAGACCTGGTGCTGAGAGAGATTATACCGAAACTGAAATAAAGAAAGCAAAATTTCGCTTCGACCGGATGACAGATGAAGAAGAGGAAACATTATACAGAAATGCATTACTGGGATTGCCAGGTAGTGAAGAACGATTTACGGAAGAACAGATACTGGCTGCATTACAAACCTATGATGGAATAGATGCGGCACGGCTAAAGCAACATCTCTTTTATTTTTTGCAGCAGATAATACCCGTGGCAGAAGAGCATGGATTAAAAATGGCCATTCACCCGGATGATCCTCCTTATCCCGTATTGGGACTTCCGAGAGTGGTGAGTACAGAGAAGGATGCTGAAGAACTACTTCAAGCAGCGCCATCGCCCGCTAATGGATTATGTTTTTGTACCGGCTCTTATGGAGCCAGGGCTGATAATGATTTGGTAAGTATGCTGAGACGTTTTGGGGATAGTATCCATTTTCTTCATTTAAGAAATACCAAGCGGGATGAAGAAGGTAACTTCTATGAAGCGGATCATCTTGCTGGCGATACTGATATGTTTGAGATCATCAAAGAAGTACTCTTGATTCAGAAAAGGAGGAATATTTCCATCCCCATGCGCCCTGACCATGGCCACCAAATGCTGGACGATCTGAAGAAGAAAACATATCCCGGCTATTCTGCAATCGGTAGGCTGAGAGGGCTGGCTGAGCTAAGAGGGGTTGAGTATGCAGTGCACAGAAGCCAATTATCAGAATAGAAATTTTCTGATTTTCGATTGATTGTTTAATATTTGAGAAGATTACAGGACAAGTTCAAGTATCAGCACACCTGCCAGGCCTAAGATGGATATAGTGGTTTCCATCACTGTCCAGGAAAGAAAAGTTTGCTTTAATGAGAGATTGAAGAATTCCTTGAACATCCAAAAGCCTGAATCGTTTACATGCGAACCAAAAACACTGCCTGTTCCTACAGCCAGTACCATCAGTTCAGGAGACACCGCACCCGTTGCTACTAATGGGGTTACAACACCTGCGGCTGTAATGCCTGCAACTGTTGCGGAGCCGATAGCGACTCTTAGTAAAGCAGTAATTACCCAGGCAAAGATCAATGGCGGCATTTGCCATTTGCCACTGAATGAAGCAATGTA
>JAEUVL010000899.1 GCA_016786965.1 Chitinophagaceae bacterium | reverse complement strand
TGGCTGCTACAATATTGGCCGTTTGTATAGTATAATAATCATCCTCTGTGGCTAATTTGGCGTCTTCCAGGCTGGCCACCGGGTATTTATCCTGCTGCTGCTCTTCCGTCAGCACCATTCTTACATTGCCCAGGTGGTCTTTCAGCATATAGTCGTATTGCAGGCTGGCCGCTATACTGCCTGCCGCAGGTTTAAACCGTATCCTTCCTTCTTCCTGCCCCAGAAACTGCAGCACATTATTTTCATACACCGCTCCGCCCATATACAGGGTGATAGTTATCTTATTGGGTGTTACCGTTATGTCTGTTGTGGTCTTTTCTATCTTGTTTCCTGCGGCATCATAAGTATAAGTGATCGTTCCTTTTCCCGTCACCGTTATCACCGTTGGCAGGTTCAGGTGGTTATAGGTAATGCTGCTGATGGCTTTATTGTTATCCAGTGTTAAGTTTCCGTTCACATCATAGCTGTAATCGTCGTTACTGTTAGTACCGTCTTTAAAATCGCCAAGCCCGGTCGGGCCTCCGCCTGTTACCGGTGTGCCTCCTGTGGCGCTTTCAATTACTTTTGCCAGCTTATTACTGCCTGGCTGGTAGGAATACCCCATGTCATCTATCTGCGCAATGCCTGTAATCTTTAGCCCCCACTGCTGCATCCGTTTTATATTGCCGTTGTAATCGTAAGCACTGTTGGCGTCTGCACCATCACCCATTTTCATACTATAGTCAACTGTCGTAATTCCCCATGTACTGCCATTGTCATTCTGCTCAAAATCACCTTTTAATAACCGGTTGGCGGCATCATATTCAAAATCATATTTTCGTCGCACTTGGTCGCCTTTGCTTTTCCAGATCATCCCATTGATGTTCCCATTGAACTCCCCATTGTTTACACCGGGCAGAAAATTACGGGATGTTTTATTAGTCAGTTTATCATAACCCAGCTCAAATCCAAAGTAATTATTGCTGCCGGCATCAGACAGGTAGTCCCTGTTCATCCCCAGCATCCAGCCCCGTATATTATAATCATACTCCAATGTTTCCAGCCCGGCACCGCTGTTATGGTCTGGTGCCAGTTTCTTTTTCTTTAACTGCCCCAGTTTATCATATTCATTTGCGGCTATGGTTTTATACCCCGGCATTGCCCCGCTGTTCACATTCGTATTGCTTACTTTCTTTTCTGTTTTGGCCAATCGGCCCAGGTCATCGTAGCTTAGTTGCGTTACGGTTATCGTGGTTTGGGCATTGGTTCCCTGCTTTTCATGTTTCGTCACCATCACTAATGGCTGTCCCGCCCAGCTATATTGCGTGGTGGCTATATCGGTGCCGCCGCTGTAGTTGGTGCTTTGTACCTGTATCACCCTCCCTTTTTCATCATAAATGCTTACGGTGTACAAGTAAATACCTGTGCCCGGCACCTTCACCCTGCTGCCCGTTGGCATTCCTTTCAGGTTACTGGTTTGCACATTGGCCTGTGGATATGGCCAGGTATCATTACTCACCGGTTGAAAATAACTGTTATAGCTGCTGTTGTAGGTGGAGGGTAGTGGGTTCCCATAGCTGCTCAGCCAGCTGTAGCTTTCATAAAATGTTTTGGTCAGTTCCTCATACCCGCTGCTGGTTACCGGGTAGCTGCTGGAAGTATAAGCGCTGCTGAGGTGCGTGGCAAAGGCGGTGGCATTGGTCCACAGGCCCGTTTCCTCCGGTCGGTTTAGTGCATCGTATTTGGTCACCATCCATTTGCCCTGTGCCCGCAGGTTGGCATCCTGTGTCATTACCAATCGGTCCCTTGCATCATACACCATGTACACTTCCCCGGCACCCGGTACTTTTTTCATCGTCATCCGTCCCCTGTTATCATACTCATACCGGAAGCATTGTTCATTCAGCATGGTAGTGGTCAACGCCCATCCGTCAACGGTCATCTTCTTCACTCCCTCCGGCTGTATCACACAGCGCAGCTTATCCATATCATCATAGATATAGTAAGTACTCATCCATCCGTCATAGTTTCTGCCGGTACCATCATCCGCTGCGGCGGTCAGTTGCACTTTTTTCAACAACACTTTCCCTTCCTTGTCTTTAAATTCTATCACCTGCTTGCCATGCTCATCCACGGTGGCAGTCTTGTACAATTCCCCGGCGGGATATGCCCCCGTGGAAACATAGTTGCCAAAACCGCCACTCACATTATCACATCTCCACATTTGAACATTATCCACACTGGCATTATTCCAGTATTTCATTTCCACCCCCCGGCCGCTGCCCGTCCAGCTATTACCGGGTGCCATGCTCTTCTCTGCCCGGTTCAATGGAGAGGCTTCAAAATTTGTTTGCCCGTAAAACACTGTCTCTCCCTGCGCCCCGTACTGCGCCGTCATAAAGCTTTGCTGCTGCTGAAAGGGATTCAGTTTAAATCCACCATCGCTGATGGAGCTATTTCCCCCTTCATTGTTGGCAGCAAAGGGCAGGTATTTTTTGATTTCCCTTCCGTACTGGTCATACAGCGATGCACTTACCATATCGGTGGTCGTGCCGCCCGTTTCCAGGGAGCCCTGCTTCATCACTGTTTGTATCGGCCGTCCCAGCCCGTCAAAATACTGCGTGGCCTGCTTCACATCCCGCAGCGGGCGGTTCATCAGCACATTGCCATCCTGTTCAGGTGCCGCCGCATCCCAGGTGCGTACATAACTTACCGGCGTACCGGCAGGATAAGCAGCAGGTACCTGTGCCGTTGCCACTTTACTTTGAAAAACAGCCAGCAGCAGGGCCGCTGTGCTCAATGATTTGCTTATCATTCTCATATTGTTCGTTTCAGGGTTCTGTCAATTAGTTCATTTATCAGTAGCTGGTTTCTATGGCAGTCCGTATCTCATCGCTCATCGGGTCCACCTTAGGGGAAAACACTCCCTGTATGCTGCCGTCTTTCGCTATCAGTATTTTTTGAAAGTCTGCGCCTATCACCAGGTTCATATCACCATTCTCGGTGCTTTTCGACAGCCAGTTATACACCTGCAGCGGGTTGCTGCCCGTCACTGCTCCCTTGGCGGCTATCAGGAAGGAGGTATTGTAGTTACTATGGCAGTACTGGCTGATCTCTGCATCCGTCCGGCTCTCATTGCCAAAGCTGTTACTGGGAAAAGCGATCACCACCAGGCTGTCGCCATACTGCTGCTGCAATTGCTGCAGCCCCGCCAGTTGGTTCACCCTCGGGCTGTTCGTGGCTATATTCACCAGCAGCACTTTCTTTCCCTGGTAGCTGCTCATATTCACCGTGCTGCCGTTGCTGTGTTGATATTGCAGGCTGTAAAAACTGGTGAGCACATAACATAGTATACTGATCGTTATATTCAACATGGTCTTGTTTTTTTATTGGTTAATAACATTGAATGGGGCACATGGTACTGCTGGTTACTGTTTGCGTGTAAGTACTGGTGCTGCCATCGCTGAAGCAGTACGCATACACACAGTTCCAGGGGCTTGATTTATTCGGGCGGCTGGAATAGATCACCGTCCAGGTACCCGTTTCACATACACCATTGATGCATTTTTTATCATTACCGCTACAGTTGCTGCTGTTG
>JAEUVL010000873.1 GCA_016786965.1 Chitinophagaceae bacterium | reverse complement strand
ACCAGCTTTCTTGCCAGCAATACATTGTTGGCAAAGCGGCCTTCACCTGGTTTAGCACCATACATATCATGGATATATTGTGGTTCATCATTAATGTTCATTACTTCTGGAACTGAGATCTGCATTTTATAGGCCATCTCGTATTGGGCAATGCGGGAAAGTATTTCCGGATCCTGGTATTCTTCATACTGTGCCTGGTTCACTTTATTAATGGCATCGATGGAAGCTTTGCGAACATCCCGGCTCATGCCTTCAGGATCTTTTATAAATAACACCGGGTCTCCCTCACTACGGCATTGCACTCCCTGGTACACACTAGGTAAAAAGCCGCTACCCCATACACTTTTGCCGGCGTCGGGGTTATTACCCCCGGAAGTAAGTACCACAAAACCGGGGAGGTTTCTATTTTCTGTGCCCAATCCATAAGTTACCCATGCACCAATACTTGGCCGACCTTGTCTTGCTGAACCGCTGTGCATTAATAGTTGTGCCGGTGCATGATTGAACTGATCTGTAGTTACAGCATTAAGCATTGCTATTTCATCCACCACGGTTGATAAATGCGGCAAATTATCTGATAACCATAGACCGCTTTGACCATGCTGCCGAAAGTTGGATTGCGGACCCAGCATCTTCGGCACTCCACGGATGAAGGCAAATTTCTTTCCTTCCAGTAATGAAGGCGGGCAGTCTTGCCCGTCTAATTTAGCCAGCTCCGGTTTGTAGCTGAATAACTCCAATTGTGAAGGAGCGCCAGCCATATGTATGTAAATAACAGATCTTGCTTTGCCAGGAAACATCGGTGGCCGTGGCGCTAAAGGGTTCGCCGGATCAAAGTAGTTATCAACGACAGCTGGTTGTCTGCTTCCGCAGCCGCCAATCAAACTTCCCAGCGCCAGTGCACCCAGGCCCATAGCACTTTCCTTTAAAAAATGGCGACGGGTGTAGTGATGAAGGACCCTTGTTTCGGCCTCCTTCACCAAGCGTTGATTATGTATTTCCTTTTGCGTCATTGTTAGTTTTTTTCTGTCATCTCTGAACTGCTATGATCATTTAATACACTAATTTTTATTAAGCCACTCATCCAGGTTCAGCATGGCATTTGCCACCACTATCAGTGCTGCCGTTTCGGGATTATTGTGCTGATCGTTCAACCCATTCATTTCACAGGCGGCTTCTTTGTCATTTTGAAATACGGTAACTGACTTGTTATACAATTCCACCAGCGCATTTAATCTCACTGCTGAGATCGGCTTATGCATCATGGCCTGGTAGCCTTTTTCAATTTGCTTACTAAATTCATC
>JAEUVL010000872.1 GCA_016786965.1 Chitinophagaceae bacterium | reverse complement strand
TCTGGGCGCTGAATGGAATATATGGAGCGATCTGCCCACACCCGAACATAATGTGGCCATTGCCTATACAAGAATGCTGGCGGGCCCGCTGGATTATGAACCTGGTCTATTATTGAATGCACAGAAAGACCAGTTCAGGCCGATAAGCAAGAACCCGATGAGTATCGGTACCCGTTGTCATCAGCTGGCGATGTTTGTAGTGTACGATAGTCCTTTGCAAATATTCAGCGGCAATATCAGCCAGGGAATGAAGGAGCCGGCTTTCATGGAGTTGCTTGGCAGTATTCCCACTACATGGGATGAAACAAAGATCCTGCAAGGAGAGATCGGCGAGTATATTATTACAGCAAGAAGAAAAGGCAACGACTGGTTTGTTGCCAGTTTAAATAACAGTACAGCAAGAGAAATTTCATTAGCATTGAACTTTATTGGTAAAGGCCGATATACGATGACCATTTGCAAAGACGGCCTGAATGCACATAACTACGGCAGCGATTATAATTTGGCAACTACGGATATTAACAGCGGAAATAAACTAAGATTAAATATGGCGCCCGGCGGCGGATTTTTAGTAAAGCTTATCCAAAAAAAGTAATCCTATCTATGTGTACATCTATGTTTTCTATATCCTATATGGGTCAACACTATTTCAATTCGGTACAGTACAAAAAGTAACAAGGATGAATCGAAAAAAAGCAGTAATTGGATTTTTTATTATAGCTGCCACCGCAGCAGCCTGCTCATCATCCAAAAAAAGCAGCATGAGGAAAGAGAAATTATATAACCCTGTTGTAGCACACCGCGGCGCTTTCAAGAAGAATAGTTTCCCGGAAAACTCCGTTGCCGCATTAAAAGAAGCTATCCGCTTAGGATGTGCCGGTTCGGAGTTTGATGTACGAATGACAGCAGACGATTCGCTCATCATCAACCATGATCCTGATTATTATAAACTGCCCATTGAGAAAACAACGTACGCCGACCTGCAGGCATATAAACTCTCCAATGGAGAAAAATTGCCAACATTGCGGGAGTACATTCTTGCCGGGTTGGATAATAACCCATCAACAACACTTGTTTGTGAAATAAAACCTTCTCCTGCCGGTAAGGAAAGAGGAAAGCTCATCGCAGAAAGAACAGTTAACCTTTTTAAAGAACTGAATGCAGAAGACCGGGTCGTTTACATCAGTTTTGACTATGACGTACTGTTGAAAATACGGGAACTTAATAAGTCTGCACAAACACAATACCTTACCGGCGATAAAACACCGGAAGTATTGAAAACTGATGGCATTATCGGCGCCGATTATCATTTCTCCGTATTCAAAAATCATCCGGACTGGATTGAAACAGCAAAAAAGAACAAGCTCATCCTGAATGCCTGGACAGTGAATGATACCACTACCATGAACTGGCTGCTCGACAGCGGGTTTGATTATATAACTACGAACGAACCAGAACTTTTGTTTGAAGTAATAAAAGCAAGAACTAAATAAGAATTGCTTAAACTGATTTTATTATGAAGAAGAATTTATTGTTGATCGTTGTGCTTGCTCAATGTTTATTTGTGTCAGCACAAAAACTGCCTGACGGCAAAGCCCGGAAAACAATTGACCAGCGGGTTGACTCTGTTCTGAAACTGATGTCACTGGAAGAAAAGGTCGGGCAGATGAACCAGTACAATGGTCCGTGGGCAGCTACAGGCCCGCTGACAAATGATAATGACCTGTTGGGACAAATAAAGAGTGGTAAGGTTGGTTCTATGCTCAATGTAACAGGTGCAGTAAGAACTAAAGAGTTGCAGGAACTCGCATTGCAATCAAGATTGAAGATACCATTGCTGTTTGGGCAGGATGTGATACATGGCTATCGCACTATTTTCCCCATTCCGTTGGCAGAAGCAGCTAGCTGGGACATCCCTGCAATTGAAAGGTCAGCAAGAGTTGCAGCAACAGAAGTTTCTGCAGCTGGGGTACACTGGTCATTTGCTCCGATGGTTGATATAGCCCGGGATCCAAGATGGGGTCGGGTAATGGAAGGGGCTGGCGAGGACCCTTACCTCGGGTCGCTTATAGCAAAGGCAAGAGTAAAGGGTTTCCAGGGAAGAGGCCTCGGACAAACCGATGCAGTAATGGCTTGCGCCAAACATTTTGCCGCATACGGAGCAGCCGTTGGTGGCCGGGATTATAATTCAGTTGATATGAGCCTGCGGCAACTGCATGAAGTATACCTGCCTCCATTCAAAGCAGCAGCCGAAGCTGGCGTGGCCACATTCATGAATTCATTCAATGATCTGAACGGTATACCCGCCACGGCGAGTACTTACCTCCAGAGAGATATTTTAAAAGGCCAGTGGAAGTTCAAAGGATTTGTAGTTAGCGATTGGGGTAGTGTGGGAGAAATGATCAATCACGGTTACGCAAAAGACAATGCAGAGGCTGCTATGCAGGCTACCAATGCCGGTAGCGATATGGATATGGAAAGCAGGAGCAATATTCAGCACCTGGCCAAACTGGTAAAAGATGGGAAAGTAAAGATGGCGGTAATAGATGATGCAGTACGCCGTATTTTAAAAAAGAAATTTGAAATGGGATTGTTTGATGATCCGTTCAAATATTCAAATGAAGCCAGGGAAAAAGCACAATGGAATAACACTGACCACCTGGCTGCGGCAAAAGATATAGCGAAAAAAAGCATAGTACTGTTAAAGAACAATGGTGTGCTGCCACTGGTAAAAGAGAAATATAAAAGTATTGGCCTGGTAGGGCCTTTTGTTACAGCTAAAAGTGATAACCTGGGTTTTTGGAGTTATGATTGGCCGGATGATTCCACCCGTATTGTAAGTGTATTTGAAGGAGTGCTAAGGAAAAAAACACCAGAGACAAAATTATTGTATGCCAAAGGGTGCAATATAAACGATACATCCACGGCTGGTTTTGCAGAAGCTATTGCAATTGCCAATCAGTCTGACATTATCATCCTTACCGTTGGTGAAGCAAGGGATATGACCGGCGAAGCCAAAAGCCGCAGTAGCATACGCCTGCCGGGTGTACAGGAAGAGCTGGCAAAGGCCATCATTGCTACAGGTAAGCCGGTGGTGGTGTTGGTAAGTGCAGGCCGCCCCTTAGTATTCAACTGGATTGCCGATAATGTACCTGCGGTGGTTTATACCTGGTGGCTGGGCACACAGGCTGGTGATGCTATTGGCGATGTATTGTTTGGTGAGTATAATCCTTCCGGCAAATTGCCGATGAGCTTTCCGCTCACTGAAGGGCAGATACCCATCTACTATAATTACTACAGTACAGGCCGCCCGGCCACCAGCGACAGTGACCGTTTCTATCGTTCTGCTTATACCGACCTGTCTTTGTATCCCAAATATCCTTTTGGATATGGATTGAGCTATACCCAATTTGAATACAGCGATATCCGGCTAAGCCAAACGCAATTCAAACCCAATGAAAAAATAGATGTGATAGTATCGGTACGGAATGCAGGCAATTATGATGGGGAGGAAGTGGTACAACTATACGTCAGAGATGTTACCGGTTCTGTGGTGCGGCCGGTAAAAGAATTAAAAGGTTTCCGTAAAATTTTTTTACAAAAAGGAGAAACCACAGAAGTACGGTTTACTATCGGTGTGGATGATCTCCGTTTTTATAATGATAAACTGCAATACATTTATGAACCAGGGGAGTTCAGGGTTTTTATTGGTGGCAATAGCCGTGATGTAAAAGAAGCCGGGTTTACGTTGATTAAGTAAACAGGACCTATTTTATTTCTTCAAAGTCTATATAATCGCCGGCTTTTGTTTTCGGAGCAGTGTTTTTTGGCGGAGGCTGGGGATCATATCCCTGCTGCTGGCGCTGTTGTTCTTGCATGCGG
>JAEUVL010000868.1 GCA_016786965.1 Chitinophagaceae bacterium | reverse complement strand
TCTAAACAGACTGATACAGAGGGCTTATATTATTATGAAACTTCTTTTGATAAGTTCAACTATATCATCCGGAGGGATGTGACAGACTCGGCGAACCATAAAGTGGGTTCTTTCTTTATAGTGTCTAATTTAAAAAGTTATAGCCGGGATGCCTTATTTCCAGAGCTGTTCCGGCAAAGCAAAGGTGTTGATCCGGAAAATTCCCCGATCTATTCCAATGCAGTTTATATTAACCGGCGACTCGTATCACCTCCGGGAAATTATCCGTACCCGATCTGGCTGACGGATAACGAAATACCAAAAGTAGAAATAGAGCGGAAGCAGAATGGTGATTATGATGAGCTTTGGTACCGTGCCACCAATGATAAGATAGTGGTAATTGCAAGGAAGAAGGAGACAGCCATTGAAACGATCACCCTTTTTTCTTATATCTTTTGCTCCTTTCTTTTCCTGGTGGCGTTTGTACAACTCATCAGTTTTGTTCTTAAAACAGGTTATACCCGAACTGGATTGAGGCGCTTGCTGCAACTGAATATCCGTTCACAAGTTCACAGTACTATCATTTTTATCAGCATCTTTTCTTTCCTGGTGATAGGTGCTGCCACTATCTCTTTTTTTATCAGCCGGAATAAACAAAGCAATAGTGAAAAACTGAGCCGTACCATGAAGATCATGGTAAATGAAATGGAAAAAAAGCTGGCCGAGCATAACACCTTTGATGATGTGGTGAAGATATATGACTCGGTAACGAATAATGATTTGCAGAAGCTCGTTGATGACGTGTCGGATATTCATGGAGTAGATGTAAATGTGTATGATCTGCGCGGCGATCTGCAGGTGTCTTCTGAAGCGAACGTATACACCAAAGGAGTGGTAAGCAAGAAAATGGACCCGGGGGCTTATTACCACCTGAACAGGATGCGCCAGATATTGCATGTGAAAGATGAGAGTATTGGTAATTTTTCTTACCTAAGTATCTATTCACCCGTGCGGGATGATTCCGGCCATGTCTACGCTTATATCAATATCCCTTACTTTACTTCTAAGCCGGAACTGCGGCAGGAGATCTCTAATTTCCTGGTGACGATCATTAACCTGAATGCTTTTATCTTTTTAATAGCCGGACTGATCGCATTGTTCATTACTAACCGTATCACTAACTCATTCTCCCTTATCAGTGATAAGATGCGGGAAGTGAACCTGGGAAAAATGAATGAACAAATTGTATGGAACCGGAATGATGAAATAGGGGAGCTGGTGCAGGAATATAATAAGATGGTGGCTAAGCTGGGTGAAAGCGCTATAGCGCTGGCCAAGAGCGAACGGGAAGGGGCCTGGCGGGAGATGGCCAGACAGGTGGCACACGAGATCAAGAACCCGCTGACGCCCATGAAACTCAGCATCCAGTACCTGCAGAAGGCCATCAATAATAATCAGCCTAATGTAAAGGAGTTATCCAGCAGTGTTGCGAACACCCTGGTGGAACAGATAGATCATCTTTCCAAGATAGCCGCAGACTTTTCTCAGTTTGCTAATATCGGTACTACTAATGTCACCAGTTTTGACCTGCATGATGTGATCGGTTCTTTGAAAGAACTGTATATGGCTGACGATAATGTGCATTTTGACTGGCGGCCGGTAAATGACCGGGTAATGGTGGAGGCTGATAAAACACAAATGAACCGCTTGTTCACCAACCTGTTTGCCAATGCTGTGGAAGCTTGTAACGGCAACAATATTTGCCGTATAGAAGTAAGCGAGGTACGGGAGGGTGATATGCTTCGCATCAGTATAAAGGATAATGGTGAAGGGATAGCCCCGGAAATGCAGGAACGGATATTCATTCCCAACTTTACGACCAAATCATCTGGCACGGGACTGGGACTGGCCATGTGTAAGGGTATTGTGGAACAGGCCAAGGGCAAGATATGGTTTGAAACGGAGCAGGGGCAGGGAACTACTTTCTTTGTGGAGCTGCCGGTGATCAATTAATCATCGGTGCCGGGCGATTTCTTTTACCGGTTCTTTACAGCTTTATTTTTTGCCAGCCATTCTTCAAATTCCAATAAGCTAAAACTGCTTAAGTTATTTGTCTTTGTCATTCCCCCTTTTTGTGCTGCCAGCACTCCGTATTTCACATCGTCAAAACCATCCAGGGCATGGGCATCCG
>JAEUVL010000859.1 GCA_016786965.1 Chitinophagaceae bacterium | reverse complement strand
ATTGTTATGAAAAAAGGGGGTATTGCTACCCCCTTTTTCATTTATACTATTATAATCGGTTGCTGTATTAGTTTCCACCCCCGTTTGCAGAACTATTTACATGCTTTTACAAACCAAAATCAATCTCTCTGAACTAAATTGGCTTTTTACAAATAACGTACTCCTTACGCCGTATGTGCAATCTTCCTTTTCTCTACATTTGTGTTCACTGTTTCAGATAGATGATTTCTAGTTTTTTTTTGAATTAATGAAATGGGAAAGGGGTAGCAATACCCCTTTTTCATTTATACTATCCCAATCCGATAAGCAGGCTATTTTTCTCAGCCTGTGGTTACTATATAAAGTTGCCAGCGAATAGCAGAAGCTGATATCTGTTATTTAAGGCGAAAGCGCCGCCCGCTTTTTAAATCCGGGGCTGTTGAACAATACTTTTACAAAATCAAATGTGTAATACTGATTGCCTTGTTTAATAGTTACCTGCCGGGGTAATGTAAATCCCTGTTGCGCTTGCCAGCTGGAAAAACTGATCTCGATAATTTCCGTTGGGTCAGCCGGATTCCGGGAATGAATGGCAGACAGGCGGCCTGTCTCCTGCTCAAAGAATAAAATACATTCATTCTCTAATTCATCTTTTGCCTTTACCTGGTAAAGCTTCGTAGTACCGGAGTCTGGCTGCAGCGGTTGCTCAAAGGCATGAAACCGTTTATCTGCTTCCAGAAGGATATTATAAAACTCGTGCCCCCGCACCATGGCGATCATTTCTTTACTGAGTGGCGATAAGGTGTCGCCTATGATATAGCCCTTATCTTTTTTTTCGACGACTGCCTCAAATGCCATTGGCTTAAAACTATATACCTGTTTAAAATAAGAATACCCCCCGCTGGCTGTATGCATCTCTGTGCTGTATTTGCCCCTGGGTGATATACAATCGGCTACTGATACCAGGTTCTGTATCTTATCCCTGTCTTCTTTTTTTCCAATGGCGTTCATGGAGGCCTGCACGATATCATCTGCTGCTGGTAT
>JAEUVL010000858.1 GCA_016786965.1 Chitinophagaceae bacterium | reverse complement strand
GGCTCACCCGCATGCCGGGCCTCATGCCTACATAGCCCGCATGCCAGTGCACATAATGGCTCAGGCTCCGGTGCATACCCATGATACCCTTACCCATGCCCGTTGACCCTGATGTATAAAAGATATAGTTCGTACTCTCGCTTCGAATTTCAACTGTTGGAACCGGGAAGATGCTAACATCTTCAATCGTTGTAGTAAGATAATTTCCCCCTGTAGTTCTCTTACAGATCACACAACCGGCAGCTTCCTGTTCCGGCAGATAAATAATAGTAAGCGGATTGATCAGCCCGGCATTGATCTGTTGTTCTACAAAATCCTGGTTGGATTGTGTGGTGATCAAAAGACCTGACTGTGTTTCATTGAACATCTGTTTTAATCGTACAGGAGAAAAAGAATGATCAAGTGGCATATAAACCAGTCCTGCTTTAAATACAGATAACATAACCTCCACCAAAAGAACCGAGGAAGGGATCAGTACTGCCACAACATTACTTTCTTCGGTATATTCTGCGGAAAGCAACCCTGCTAAATGATTAACTTTTTTATTCAACGCCGCATAACTGATGCTGTACCCATCTTCTTCAACAGCCAGAAGATCAGGATACTTTGAAACAGCCATTTCAAAAAGCCCGTTAACAGGTATGAAGGCTTCCGTTTTTTGTACTTGTATAAAATCATCGATCTGGTACTGACCGTTTCCTCTGCTATAATCCAAGGAGTGAAGCGCTGCATTTTCATCAGCGATCACTTCGGCAAGCAAATCCCGGAGATGGTTCGCCATCCTTTCGATCCTGGCTATATCAAAAAGATCTGTATTGAATTCTATATTACCATCAATCTGGTCTTGTTGCTCTGTGAACTGAAACCGGATATCCCCTTTACTGATAGGCAGGTCCACATCTATTGACTCAACAGTAATTCCTTCCATTACAGCACCCGGTTGTAGAAGCGCTATATTTTGAAGAATGACTGTTACATCAAACAAAGGCGGGCGGCTTGCATCCGGCTCCAGGTTAAGCTCTTCCACCAGCCGGTCAAAAGGATAAACCTGGTGGCTAAATGCCTCCAGTATATTTTTCCTTGTGGAGTCAAGCAATAATCCAAACCCCTGATCAGGATCCAACTGGGTGCGCAACGCAAGCGTATTGAGATAATAACCGATCTGCTCTTCAAGGTCCGGATGACTGCGGTCAGCAATCGGGGTTCCAACAATAATATCATGTTGCCCCGTATATTGATACAATAGTGTATTTATAAGTGCGGTAAGTCCCATAAAAAGCGTGGCCTCATGCCGCTGACATAACAGCTTCAGCCCTTTCGCCAACTCACCAGAGATCTCAAAGGAAAATTGTTTTCCATTAAAGGTTTGGATCAGCGGCCGGGGACGATCAGTGGGTAATTGCAATACCGGCAGGGGGGCTGTCAATTTCTGAAGCCAGTAATCCCTGTGCCGGGTAAGCTTTTCACCGCTCAGTTCGTCCGCTTCCCACATAGCAAAATCACGGTATTGAATAGAAAGGGGCGAAAGCGGATTTTCCTGCTCCTTATTATACGCATTGTAAAGAACAATCAGTTCCTTCACCATTACCTGCATACTCCACTCATCGGAGATGATATGGTGGATGCTAAATGCAAAAACATGTACGGTGTCTTCAGTTTGGAATAGACTGGTACGGAACAAAGGACCCTTTTCAAGATCAAAGGGCATATTAGCTATTTGGTTCGCAAGCCGGATAGCCATTTCGAGCGGCTGCTCTGCATCACGAAAATCCCGGTAGTTCACGTTAAAGCCGCTAGTCTCCGGCGATAAGATCCTTTGGCGGGTTTCAGCATTCTTTGTTTCAAACACAGTCCGTAAACTCTCATGTCTTTCAACAAGGGTCATCAATGCATGCACAAATGCTGCCCGGTTAAGCGAACCACTGAATACAAAATTGTCCGCCGCATTATATGGGACAGATCCCTGCCGGTATTGTTCCTGCAACCAAAGTCTTCGCTGTGCATAAGACAATGGGTAATCCGGCGCATCATTGACACGGGGAATGGAAGTGTACGCAGCCTCCCCGGAATTGTCAATTAAAACGGCCAGGGATGATAGTACTGTTTCATTGAACACATCACCAATTGAAAGTTGTACGCCCAGGTGCAGATATATCTGGCTGATCTGCTGCACTGCCTTGAGCGAATTACCTCCCAGCGCAAAGAAATTATCATCGGCGCTGACAATATTAAGCCCAAGCACCTCTTTCCATATCTGAACTAATACTATTTCGGTAGCTGTTTGGGCAGCTATGAATTCCTTGGTTGCAGACCGTCCGGGTACAGGAAGTTTAGCCCTGTCTATTTTGCCACTGTTATTTAATGGCATTGCTTCCAGTTGAATAAGGAATGCAGGAACCATGTACTCAGGAAGCTTCATCAGCAACCTCACTCTGATCTCCTCTTCTGGCAAAGGACTTGCGGCAGTAAAATAACCTGCGAGGTATTTCCCATTATCTTTCCCATGAACAGTAACAGCCACCTGGTCTATTCCATCATAACCCGCCATAGCCTTTTCTATCTCATCCATTTCTATCCGGTATCCGCGGATCTTCACCTGGTTATCCACCCTGCCAATAAATTCTATATTGCCATCGCTGAGCCAGCGGCCAAGGTCGCCGGTCCTGTATAATTTACCTGTACCAAAAGGGTTTTGGATAAACCTGTTGTTTGTCAGTTCTTGCCTGTTCAGGTATCCTCTTGCCAGGCTATGGCCTGTAATGCAAATTTCACCTGGCACACCAATTGGCATGGGTAGTAATGCTTTATCAAATATATAAATAAAAGTATTAGGCGCCGGTTTCCCAATTGGAATCCTCCATCGCCCATCATCACCGGGAGATACTTTATAATCTGCAGCCCATACCGTGGTCTCTGTTGGACCATACCCATTATGTATACTAATAAACTGGCTGCAGTAAACGGCTGTTTCCGGGTTGACAACATCCCCTACCAGCAACAATAGCCGCAAAAAGCGCAATTGTTCAAGAGCAAGGGCATCTGCGAAAGCTGAAGGAAGTGTAGCAACGCTTACACCCGTTTCTCTCATATATGCAACAAGGTTATGACCATCTCTTGAAATAGCAGAGGGAACCAATACAAGACTGGCACCCAGGCCAAAGGCCATAGCAAATTCAAAGAATGAGCCATCAAAAGAAATAGAGGAGAATTGTAGAACCCTATCTGATGGAGTAACGGCAAACTTATTTTTCTGATTATTGATAAGATTGATAACACTCCGGTGCTCTATCATTACACCTTTTGGTGTGCCGGTAGAACCGGATGTATAAATGAGGTAAGCAAGGTGCCCGGGATCATTAACAGCTACAGGATTCTCATAGTTTTCTTCAAACAGGTCGGCCTCGATATCAAGCCATAACGTACTGCCTTCAAATTGCGGCCCGGAGTAAAGAAAAGCTGATTCGCTTATTACCAATTTCGTTCCGCTGTCCTTTAGCATGAAACTAATTCTTTCGGGAGGCAGCGCCGGATCAACGGGCATATATGCTGCGCCGGATTTCAATATACCAAGCAGGGCAATGATCATCCACTCATTACGCTCGGTCATAACGCCGATCAATTCATCCGGTTTTACCTGGAGGACATTCCGGAGATGATGGGCTACTTTATTTGCTTGCGCATTCAGTTCCTGGTAGGTCCATTTTCTTTCACCAAAAAGTAAAGCTGGTGAATCTGGAAAATCAGAAGCCCATTCTTCCATCATCATGACCATTGTTTTAGCTAGGTCATAACGTACTGGCAAGGGATTAAACTCGCTGAGTATTATTTCTTTTTCATTAGGAGGTAAGTACGCTATCTCTTTTAGAGCTTTATGAGGTGTTTCCAGTACGGCCAGCATCAGCGACTCTAAATGCCGGGCAAGTCTTTCCATACGATCCTGGTTGAACAGGTCCGTATTGTAATCAATTGTCAGTGTAATATTTTCTTCATTCTCCGTAAAGAATAACCGGAGGTCTATCTTACTAACTGTTGTTTCTCCCAGGAACTCTTCTACTTCTACTCCATCAAGTCTCGCATCCAATCCGTACAGGCTGCCTGAATGCTGCAGCACCATCACCACATCAAATACGGGAGCTCTGCTCACATCACGAACCAGGTTCAGTTCATCCACTAATTTGTCAAAAGGATAAACCTGGTGCTGAAAAGCGAGTAAGGTTGTTTCCTTTACACGCATCAGCAGATCCTTAAAACCTTTCTCCCCGTTGATTATATTTCTTAATGGAAGCGTATTTACAAAATATCCTATCTGCCTGTCAAGATCAGGATGGTCCCTGCCTGCTATCGGTGAGCCAACGATAATATCTTCCTGCCCGGTATAACGAAACAGCAGGATATTGACCAGTGTAACCAAACCCATAAACAATGTCACACCTTCCTCCTTGCAAAATGCCTGGAAAGAATCGCTGAGTGTGTTAGGTAGATTATACCGGACCTGGTGACCGTTATAACTTTGGATAGGCGGCCTTGGATTGTCAGATGGGAACTCCAGCCTGGGCAATTCACCACCAAGGTTTTGAAGCCAGTAATTACGGTGTGTATTGTAATCATCACCGCTGAGGGCTGCTTGTTGCCAGCCAACATAATCTTTATATTGGATCGGGAGCGGATCAAGTTGTACCGGTGCAGAGGTAATCTGCGCCTGGTAAATATGAAGCACTTCATGTATCAGCACCTGTAATGACCATTCATCAGATATGATATGATGTATGCTAAAAGTGAGCAGGTAAGTTTCATCCGCAGTTTGAGAAATCTGTACCCGCAACAGCGGGCCGCTTGCCAGATCAAAAGATTTGTAGGCTTCATCCTCCATGCTTGTAATAGCTAGATCACGGCTATCTGCTCCATAGCTCCGGCAGTCTGTAAAGCTGATAGAAAAGGAAGTCTCTTCTGCAGACTTGATAATTTGCCTTGGCTCACCATTTACGGATTGAAAAACGGTTCGCAGGCTTTCATGCCTTGCAATAACAGACACAAAGGCCTTCTCCAGGGAATTGATATCAACAGGACCATGCAGCCAGAAACTGCTTGATAAAACATAGACAGCCGACATCCCTTCAAATTGTTCCAATACCCACAGGCGGCGTTGGCCATGAGACAAGGGATAATGGTCTTTGATCTCCACAGGAACAATGGAACTTCCTGCTATGCTGTTAGTTTTTTCTACCAGGGCGGCAAGATCGGAAAGCCGGGGGTTTTCAAAAAGCTCTGATATCTTTAATTGTACATTATAACGCTTTGAAAGTTCTGTAATGACCTGTATTGCTTTGAGTGACTGTCCTCCAATATTGAAGAAATTATCATCTGCACTGATCTGTTTTTCATTAAGCACAGTGGACCAGACATCTGCCAGTTGCAACTCTGCGGGGGTAAGAGGGGCGATATATGTTTTGGTAACTACAGGTTTTGGTAATGCACGGCGATTAATTTTCCCGCTTGCATTATAAGGCATATCATCCAGCTGAATGAACCAGGAGGGGATCATATGATCTGGTACCCTCTTAGAAAGAAAACGACGAATCTCATCTTCGCTAATCACTTCTTCACTGGTATAATAAGCCACCAGGTATTTTTCCGCTCCAGCGCCAAATACTCTCAGGGCGGCCTGTTCTATTTTTTTGTTGGACATTAGCGCCTGTTCGATCTCACCAGGTTCTATCCTGAATCCTCTTATCTTAACCTGGTCATCTATCCTACCAATGAAATCAATGTTTCCATCTGCCTGCCAGCAGGCAAGGTCACCAGTACGGTATAGCCTTCCTTTGCCAAATGGATTATTAATGAATTTTTGAGCATTGAGTGATTCCCGGTTAAGGTACCCCCGGCTAAGGCTAAGCCCTCCAATACACAACTCACCGGGAACACCGATAGGCTGAAGTTGAAAAGCTTCATTCATTATGTATATACTGACATTTCCGATAGGCTTTCCGATTGGCAAACGTTTAAGACCGGCATGTACAGAGTGGTCCACTTTGAAATA
>JAEUVL010000849.1 GCA_016786965.1 Chitinophagaceae bacterium | reverse complement strand
GTACCTGAATTAAATTTTGTGTCTGAACTGAATACCGGTTGCAGGGATGCAGCAGAGTAATAGGTTCCTTTTTTATAAAATTTATCATAGACCCCGGTACCTGCTCTTTCTGTTCCTTCCTGCCGCAGGATATAATACTGTTCCGCCGTAAGCCTTTCTTTCCACTGGGCCTCTGTAAGCTTCATCGGGAAAGCTGTTTGGTGAGTGGCTATCGGCGGGTCGGGATACTTCGTAGTGGTGGCATTGTTATTGGCCTGGCCCATTCCACAACTGGAAATGAGTAATGAAGTGCCAATTAAAAGAAATAAGACCGAATGTTTCATAGATGCTTTTTTTTATTACTAACGAATTCTGTGTTGCAATGGTTTTACTGGTGCAAGATATTGCCCGTGTTCTGCTGTATTTTGTCTGGTGCAGGACAGAAGAATCATCCGGCCCTTTATTAACATTTTGTATTTCTTTCTGGCTGGTGGCCGGTATAAACACCTAATTAATCTCATAGCAGCTTATGAGCTAGCGCATTAGTTATGATTCTGCATTATGCCAATTTTATGCTGCTGAAAATATTTCCTCTTTCAGCGTCACGATTGCCTGCCTTTTTTTAAATTCCTATTCTAAACACAAGAAATATGTCAACTCAGACCAACTTTTTTGCCATGGAGACCGCTCCGGCCAGGGCCGAACTGGAAACATGGGTAAAGCAGATCGCTTCTTTTTGTGAAGCAAGCCAGGTACACTGGTGTGATGGATCAAAAGAAGAATATGATAACCTCTGCCAGTTATTGGTATCTAAAGGAACGTTTATTGAATTGAATCCTGAAAAGCGGCCCAACAGCTTTGCCTGTTTCAGCGATCCGAGTGATGTGGCCCGGGTGGAGGATAAAACCTTTATCTGCAGCCTCCGGAAAGAGGACGCCGGCCCCACCAACAACTGGATGGAACCAGTGCAAATGAAAAAGAAACTGCAATCCCTGCTGGAAGGAAGTATGAAAGGACGCACTCTTTATGTTATCCCTTTCTGTATGGGGCCGCTTGGCTCACCCTTGTCCCGGTACGGAGTACAGATAACTGATTCTGAATATGTGGTGGTGAATATGCGCATCATGACCCGCATGGGAGAAGAAGTGTTGCCTTACCTGCAGAAGAAAAGCTATGTAAAATGCCTGCACTCTGTGGGCGCACCATTGCAGGGAAATCAAAAAGATGTAAGCTGGCCCTGCAATCCCGATGTAAAATATATTTCTCATTTCCCGGAAGAACGCCTGATCATTTCTTATGGAAGCGGGTATGGCGGCAATGCACTGATGGGTAAAAAATGTTTTGCCCTTCGCATTGCTTCGGTGATGGGACGAGAGGAAGGTTGGCTGGCAGAGCACATGCTTATCATGGGTGTAGAATCTCCCGATAAACAAAAGACATATGTGGCGGCTGCTTTTCCAAGTGCCTGCGGCAAAACAAACTTTGCTATGCTTATTCCACCGAAAGAATTTGAAGGATGGAAAGTAACGACTGTTGGTGATGATATCGCCTGGATACATAAAGGAGAAGATGGCGGTTTATATGCCATCAACCCGGAAGCTGGTTATTTTGGCGTAGCCCCGGGCACTAACTACAAGACCAATCCGAATGCGATGGAAAGCAT
>JAEUVL010000830.1 GCA_016786965.1 Chitinophagaceae bacterium | reverse complement strand
GACGATGGTGGAGGCCAGGTATCATTTGATGGAGGGAACAACTGGAGTACCTATCTGAACCAGCCAACGGCACAGGTATATCGCCTGAGTACAGACAATGCATTTCCTTATCGCATATTAGGAGGGCAGCAGGATAACAGTGCTTTTCGTATCCGCAGCCGCACTTACGGCGCTGCTATTACTGCAACAGATATGGAAACAGCTGCTGGAAGTGAAAGTGGTTATGTGGTGGCCGATCCCGAAAATCCGGATATTACCTATGGCGGAAATTATATGGGCATGTTGCAACGGTTGGATCATCGTACTGGTGAGAGTCGTTTGATCAATGTATGGCCCATTGATAATATGGGTGCCGGTGCCGAAGCAGCGAGGTATCGTTTCCAGTGGAATTACCCGATCTTTTTCTCACCACATAATTCAAAAAGATTGTATGCGGCCGGTAATCATTTGTTCGTAACAGAGAATGAAGGAAAGAGTTGGGAACAGATATCACCAGACCTGACAACAAATGATAAATCAAAACAAGCTTCCAGCGGAGGGCCCGTTACCCAGGACAATACATCGGTTGAGTACTACTGTACCATATTTACTGCAGCGGAATCTCCGTATGAAAAGGATCTGTTATGGGCAGGCAGTGATGATGGATTGATTCATGTCAGTAAGGATGGTGGAAAGAACTGGGAGAATGTAACGCCTAAGGATTGCCCCAAAGCAATGATGTGGAATTGCGTGGAAGCTGATCCTTTCAGAAAGGGAGTTGCGTATTTTGTGGGAACCCGGTACAAGTCGGATGACTTCAGGCCATATATCTATAAAACAGAGGATTACGGCAAAACATGGAAGCTGATCACCAATGGTATTCCCAACATACACTTTACGAGAGCGATGAGGGCTGATAGAAAGAGACAAGGGTTGTTGTATGCTGGCACAGAGTATGGAATGTATATCTCTTATGATGGCGGGACAAACTGGAGATCTTTTCAATTAAACCTGCCGGTAACACCGATAACCGACCTCGCTATTAAAAATAATGACCTGATCGTTGCTACACAGGGCAGAAGTATTTATGTATTGGAT
>JAEUVL010000797.1 GCA_016786965.1 Chitinophagaceae bacterium | reverse complement strand
CCTGAACCACACCGAACATAGAAAACAGAAGATAACACATAGTATAGCTATGTTTTCTTTTAAGTTGACTTTGTTCTATGTGGTTCAACTTTTTTAAGAGAGTTTATATACTGCTGCTGCTCTTTCTCAATTGCAAGCTCTCGGCATATCCTGCGAGAACTTTTTTGTTTTCTCCAGTTGTGCCCGGCCTGGTTCACTGGCGTATTGCACATCTATCTGCCTGAGTTGTGTTTCCAGGCTTTGCCATTGTGCAGCCTGGGTGCTGAGGCAGGATATTTTTTCCTGCAGGCGGGTGCGTTCCTGCTCGCTTCGTGTTCCTGATAATCTTTTTTGGGCCTGGCAAATACTTACCTGGGTTTCAAGATAGGACTGTTTGGACATGGCTGCATAATCCATCAGGCCTGCCAATGCTTTTTGTGTATTTACATTATCATACACATTTCCCTGCTGGGCAGTGGTAAGTCTTTCTTCCTGGAGGCGCACCTGTTCTTTACGGAAGTTGATCACCTGCATCTTATGGCTGCTGCAGTCACCGGTGGCCCTTGCTTCATCCCTGGCGATCTTGTCTTTTTCTTTTTGAATTCCCGCCAGGGCACTTTCATAAAAGATATCTTCCAGTACCCGGAAAGGTGAAGGGTCAAAGCAAACATTGACCTCTTCCAGGTCATTTATTTTTGCGGTGTACCCGCTGCTTTCCATTTCCATTATGATGAACAGGCCCTTATCTGTAAACTGGTAGCCGATACCCATGTTGCCGATGTACTTATTGCTGCTGATGTTTATTTCCGATGGAAATGTTTTTCCGAATAAAAAATAGACGGGGCTGGAAGGATTATCATATTTGTAGGCGTAGGTCTTTATCTTATCGCCGCAATATCCTCTCCGCTCTGTTTTCCTGTACACTGTTACTTCGCCGGCGGGGCCTGTCATTCTTACCTGGTGTGTCATGGTATTACCCGTCATCACATGATGTTCGATGTTGCCATTCTTTTTATTGTTTTTGAATGTATATGCGTTGCCCTTCAGCCCCAGTACAAAGAAGAGGAAGTTGGGATCATCG
>JAEUVL010000777.1 GCA_016786965.1 Chitinophagaceae bacterium | reverse complement strand
TTTAGACAATAAAGTTCATCCGTTGCTTTTCCGCATTCTCTGTGCTTTTTTAGACCAGGGCATTGCTATTGATAGTTTTCCGGTGGTCAATAAATCGTTTATTGATAGCGTCAGGGAAATGGAGCAAAACAGCTTTGTCAGTTTTTTTAAAACAAAAGCAGTCAGGCAAAAATTTATTTCTGGCAATTATTCCCTCCCCGGACTTTTAAAAACAATTGTTGGCAAAGAGGAATACTTTGAGCAGTACCTTTTCGACCAGCAATTTGCCCATCATGGATGGAGTGGTTTCATAAGTGCAGTGGAAGATAATCCCCGGACTTTGCTTGACAGGAAGCAAATCACCCTGAAAGAATTACTTGAGTTTGAGTTATTGCTGGAGCTGGATGCGCTGACACATACTTTCGGAAGTATTTGGCAACCACTGAGCCACCATGTAAAAGCACCACCAGTTAATTTATTCGCAGCTGTTCCTAAAACTGAATTGGCAGAAGTAATTGAACTCTGGCAGGATGCTTTTGAGTGGAGTTATTATGATTCACTATTAAAAGGTATACTTATTTCAAATGAGAAAAGGAAGCCTGTCAGCCTTTCTGTGGCAGACGGGAAAAGTCTGCAGGCAATTTTTTGCATCGATGAAAGGGAAGATTCTATTCGCCGCCATATTGAGGCGGTCGATAAAAGATCGGAAACGTTCGGCGCCCCAGGTTTTTTTGGTGTAGAATTTTATTTTCACCAAGAGGGTAGCAAGTTTTATGACAAGCTGTGTCCGGCACCCGTTACGCCAGAATACCTGATCAAAGAATACGATGCTAAGTCGGCCAGGCAGGAAGAACTGATCTATACCAAACATACACACGGCATCCTGTCTGGCTTTATCCTGAGTATAGGGTTTGGTTTTTGGGCTTTTATTAAAAAATTACAATTACTGTTTCGTCCTACAATGAGCCCGGCTATTTCCAATGCTTATGGACATATGGGTAAGCAATCAGTACTTTCTATTGAAAATAAGAGTACTGCGGATGTTGAAAACGGGTTGCAAATAGGCTACACGCTGGAAGAGATGGCCGCCAGGGGAGAAGGTTTTTTACGGGGCATCGGGTTGATCAAAGACTTTGCTCCTATTGTTTATTTTGTAGCACATGGCAGTAGCAGTGCCAACAATCCGCACCACGGTGCACATGATTGTGGTGCCTGCAGCGGGAGACCAGGCGCTACTAACGCCCGGGTGCAGTCCTATATTCTAAATCATAAAAAGGTTAGAGAGATATTGGCTGCCAAAGGAATTGTGATTCCCGAAACCACTCAATTCATCGGCAGTATGCACGATACAGCAGCTGACGTATTGGGTTATTATGATGAAGATATTCTCTCTCCAGAAAATGCGCAACGGCATTTAATCAACATACAAAATTTTGAAACAGCTCTGAACCTTAATGCAAAAGAAAGGAGCCGTCGTTTTGCATCCATTAATACGAGGCAGGAATTGGAGCAGGTACGCAAAGCTATTCACAGCCGCTCTGTTTCTCTCTTTGAGCCAAGGCCAGAGTTAGGGCATGGTACCAATACTTTGGCTATTATTGGCCGCCGTCAAACAACTAAAGGTTTATTTCTCGACAGAAGGGCCTTTCTGAACAGTTATGACCACACAACCGACCCGGATGGAGCAATCCTGACGGCCGTAATGCGGCCCATAGGCTTGGTTTGTGGCGGTATAAACCTGGAGTATTATTTTTCAAGGGTGGACAATATTAAAATGGGAGCTGGCACTAAGCTGCCACATAATGTGATGGGTTTGTTTGGTGTGGCTAATAGTAGTGATGGGGATTTGCGCCCCGGTCTTCCCTGGCAAATGATAGAAGTGCATGATCCTGTTAGGTTGCTGGTGATTGTAGAGCATCGGCCAGAGATCGTTTTAAAGGCTATTCAATCTTCTCCGGAAGTATTTGAATGGTATAATAATGAATGGGTACACATTGTAGCGTTAGATCCAGGTGAAAAGCAATTTTATTATTTCAGGAAAGGAGCATTTGTAAAATATGAACCCATAACCGATAGCAAAGAGATAAAAACGATCCACAATATGGAGGAGTTTATAGAAGGAGCAAAGGAAATGGAGACCAATCATATTGTACATGCCACGGAAGAGAACTTGCCGGTGTACCTGTTAGACTAAAATCAGTTTACTGGCCGGGGATCATTGTTTATTTTAAAAACCGCTTTTATAGATGGATCAGCTACTAGTCTTATTTATAGCCATACCGCTGCTGGCTTTTCTTGCCACACTTGTATGGCAAAATAAAAGCGAAAGAGCTATTGGCAGTATAGTGCGGTTTGCAAAAGTGTCGACTATTTTGGTGACCCTTACTTTCTTTGGCTGGTGGTTGTTGAATGATCTTGAACCCATCAGTCATAAGCTGGTCACCCTTTACCAGACAGATCATTTCGTATTTGCCATTCAGTTGTATTACGATGAAGTGACAGCGGTGTTTAGTATAGTAGGCGCCTTGCTATTCTTCCTGGTGGCCACTTTCAGCAAGTATTATATGCACCGGGATGAAGGGTATAAGCGTTTTTTTAATACTATATTATTATTTGCCACTGCCTATAACCTTATCATACTAGCTGGTAATTTTGAAACATTATTTATCGGATGGGAGATCAAAGGTATCTGCTCTTTTATATTGATTGCTTTTTACCGTAACCGCTATCTGCCGGTGAAGAATGCTTTTAAAGCAGTGTCTAATTACCGTATCAGTGATGTGGCACTTATGCTTGCCATGTGGATGATGCACCACCTTACACATCAAAATATTAATTTCTCCCATTTAGGGGAGGCCAAAGAGATGGCTGTAGCAGCCAGCCAAACTGGTATGGCCATCTTTATCGTTTGTATGATCATATTGCCAGCTACTATTAAATCGGCTCAGTTTCCGTTTACCACCTGGCTGCCAAGAGCTATGGAAGGTCCTACGTCCTCTTCGGCAATATTCTACGGATCGCTGAGTGTACACATCGGTGTATTCCTGTTGTTGCGCACACATCCTTTTTGGGAAGATATGTTGTGGGCTAAAATTGTGATCATTGTTATCGGGGCAATAACAGCCATCATGGCTACTATGATAGCGAGAGTACAGCCAACCGTAAAAACCCAGATCGCTTATTCATCGGCTGCACAAATTGGTTTGATGTTCATTGAGATCGCATTAGGGTTCCACTGGCTGGTACTCTTGCATTTTGCCGGTAATGCTTTTTTAAGAACTTACCAGCTGCTGGTTTCTCCGTCTGTATTGAACTACCTGGTCCACCACCAGTATTTTCATTATGTGCTGCCAAAGCAACAATCCATTTCTAAGTTAAAGGCCTCTTTATATATGCTGAATATTAAGGAGTGGAATTTAGATACAGTAATGTTCAGATATTTATGGAGTCCGTTCAAATGGCTGGGTAGAAGATTTCAATTCCTGCAATCTGGGATACTCATTGGGATATTTGCTTTTATGGGCCTCTGCCTGTTGGTAATAGGCTATGCAGATGCGACCGTTCTTCCTTTTCCCCGGAGGGTTATGCCTCCTATATTAATGAGTATTGCATTAGCGGTTATATTATTTGCTTTTTCTTACCGCCATTCTGCTTTAAAAGCATGGGTATATTTGATCATTGCTCATTTTTTTATAATTGCAGCTGTACTATTTAATACACCTCATGTCAGGCTTATTGAAGTTGTATTTTATGCAAGCGGGGTGTTACTCGCTTTTTTCCTGGGATATTATTGCCTGCAAAAGATCAAAGCCATTGACAACGATATTTCACTTAATCG
>JAEUVL010000729.1 GCA_016786965.1 Chitinophagaceae bacterium | reverse complement strand
TAATGGCTATCAACCAAAGCCTCTCTTTGCTTCAGTTCCTTGATCTTGTCCAAAGCCCTCGCCACTACATCGCACATGATGGTGTACAAGGCGCCGGGTTTAGCATTTTCATAAATATGGTCCAGTGCTTTATCCTCGTTCGGAATCGTAAGCACCGGTATATTCGGGTTCACACTTTCAATGCCCTCTTTCAGCAGTTCGATGATCTCTTCTGCCGTTCTTCCCCGCAGGTTCTTATCGCAACGGATAATGATCTCGTCGAAATAGCTGGCAGAGATAGCGCCCAGTTCACGGATGTCTTCATCCCGCCGGTCGCCGGTACCACTGATAACGCCGATGCGGGTAGGGTAGTCCAGTTTGCTCACAAAATCGCAAAGCAGTTTCAGCCCGTGCGGGTTATGGGCAAAGTCTGCCAGGATGGTAAAGTTTTTAAAATGAAAAAAGTTAAGCCGTCCCGGTGTCAGGCTTTCACTGGGGATGAAGGTTTGTAATCCTGTTCTTATATCGTCGATGGTAATATCGCGGAAAAGATAGGTAGCGAGTACCGCCGGTAAGCAGTTATTGATATTATGCACTGCTTTGGCTTCGTAGGTCAGCGGAATATCCCTGGCTGGCAGCACACGTATCTTCCAGGTGCCCTTCATGATCGTTACATACCCGTTCTCATACACACAGGACAGTCCATTACTGGCGCTGTGTTCTTTTATGCGGGGATTATTTTCATCCATGCTGAACAGGGCAATATTACATCTCAGGTCGTTTTTCATTTTGTACACCAGGTCATCATCTGCATTCAGCACAGCATAGCCATGTGAAAAAACCGTCTCCGGCACCACCTGTTTTACTTTGGCCATTGCTTCCACATTATTAATACCACCGAGCCCGATATGATCGGCGGCCACATTCGTTACCACTGCCACTTCACAATTCTGGAAGGCCAATCCTGATTTCAAGATACCGCCCCTCGCACATTCCAGTACGGCAAAATCAACCGTGGGATCTTTCAATACAAAGGTGGAAGAAACAGGCCCGGTACAGTCGCCCTTCATCATCAGCTGGTTTTGAATATACACTCCGTCACTCGTGGTGTATCCTACTTTCTTACCGGCACTCTTGGCAATATGGGCCGTTAGTCTTGTAGTGGTTGTTTTACCATTGGTACCAGTAATGGCAATGATGGGAATACGTCCGGCGCTTCCCTTGGGGAAAAGCATGTCCACTACCGGCTCTGCCACATTACGGGGCAGTCCTTCTGAAGGATCAATGTGCATCCGGAAGCCCGGTGCTGCATTCACTTCCAGTATGGCGCCACCATTTTCTGCCACGGGTGTTTTCAGGTCCACCGCCATTACATCAATACCACAAATATCCAGGCCAATGATCCTGGCAATCCGTTCAAACATGAACACATTCGCCGGGTGCACTTCATCTGTTACGTCGGTGGAAGTACCACCGGTGGATAAATTAGCTGTGGGCTTCAGCAATACCCGTTCTCCTTTTTCAGGAATATGATCTAAGGTGATCTCTGCATCATCCAGCATCTTTTGGGTGAACTGATCAATGGTGATCTGTGTCAGTACTTTTTCATGACCAAATCCGCGGCGGGGATCTTTGTTGGTTTCTTCTATCAGCCAGTTGATATCATGCACTCCATCACCCACTACTGAAGCAGGGGTACGCAGGGCAGCACAAATGAATTTATTATTGATCACCAGGCAGCGGAAATCATAGCCGGTGATAAAACGTTCTACTATAACACTGCGGCTGTAAACTTTAGCGGCTTCAAAAGCTTTCAGTGCCTGCTCCCGGTTAATGATATTGGTGGTATTGCCTTTTCCGTGGTTACCGTCAATGGGTTTTATCACCAGGGGATAACCAAATTTTTCAATCGCTTCATCCAGTCCTAATTCTGTTCTTACCACGGTGCCCCTTGGTACAGGTATTTCAGCCGCTTCCAAAAGCATCTTGGTCTCTTCTTTATCGCAGGCAATGTCCACGGCAATATTAGAAGTGGTGGAAGCAATGGTGGCCCTTATACGTTTTTGATTGACCCCATAGCCCAATTGCACCAGGCTGGCTTTGTTCAGC
>JAEUVL010000727.1 GCA_016786965.1 Chitinophagaceae bacterium | reverse complement strand
GATGACCAGGTACATTTCCGGGAGCCGGGGCTTACACATAAGGCCACCATCTATACCGAAGCAAAAGCCGCCGTGGCAGGAGGTGTTACCAGCTATATGGAAATGCCCAACACCATCCCCAATGCACTCACACAAGAGTTACTGGAAGATAAATACAGCATCGCTTCGCAAAATTCATTGGGCAATTATTCCTTCTTCATGGGGACGGGTAATGATAACTCGGATGAAGTTTTGAAAACTAACGATAAACGAAAAGATATCTGCGGCATAAAAATATTCATGGGCAGCAGCACCGGCAACATGCTGGTAGATAATCCCAATACGCTGGATAAGATATTCAGGGAAAGCGAAGTACTTATCGCCACCCATTGCGAGGATGAAAGTATCATTAAACGAAATCTCGAGAAAATAAAAGTCAGTGGAAGAGAGCTTAGTGCCGCCGATCATCCCCTCATCCGGGATGAAGAAGCCTGCTATGAATCGTCTTTGTATGCTATCCAGATCGCCAAGAAATACGGTACCCGCCTTCATATCTTACATATCAGTACGGAGAAAGAATTGCAACTGTTCACCAATTTGTTTCCTTTAAAAGAGAAACGCATCACCGCAGAAGTATGTGTGCATCATCTGCACCTCACCAGTGATGATTATGCCCGGTTGGGCAACCAGATCAAATGCAACCCCGCCATCAAAGCCCCGCATAATAAAGAAGCACTGTGGAAAGCTCTATTGGATGACCGGCTCGATGTGATAGCCACCGACCATGCTCCACATACATGGGAAGAAAAAAATGAACCTTATGAGAAAGCCCATGCCGGCTTGCCTTTAGTACAACATCCCCTGTCATTAATGCTCCATTATCATAAACAGGGGAGAATAAGCCTGGAGAAGATCGCCGAGAAGATGAGTCATGCCGTAGCCGATTGTTTCCAGATAAAGGACAGGGGTTATATCAGGGAAGGATACTATGCCGACCTGGTGATTGTGGACCTGCAACAACCCTTTACGGCTACTAAAGAGAATATTTTATACAAATGCGGCTGGAGTCCTTTAGAGAATTTTACATTTCCTGCATCTATTACTCATACCTGGGTGAGCGGTCACCTGGTATATAATAAAGGCGTATGGGACGAATCGGGCAAGGGACAACGACTCGAATTTCTAAGATAACAGAGAACAGATAATAGTTCTTTAAAGAACAAAAAGTACTGTTCCGTGCCAATCCTCTAATAGAATGAATAGTCAATTCAATAAAGCTATTATTGTCAGGAAACACTATTATCTTTTATCTATTCTCTGTTAACTATTACCTTTTAGAAATTATCTTATTAAACTATGCAGATCGACAATACATCCTTCTCCGACATATCCATCTTCCATAATGAAGAAGAATTCTCTATTTTTCATAAGCTCAACTTTACCCGAACCGTCGGCGGCCGGGAGTGGCTGCGCAAATTCTTCAGCGAGCCACATGATGACCTAAAGAAGATCATCGGGACTCAAAAGGTCATACGCACCTTTATGGAGCATGTGACCCACTGGCCGATGGACATCAGCAATGGTACAGTATTGGTAATGGATAAGTTTCTAGACTACCCATTAGACCCTATCAGCGAAGCTCCAGCTTCATTCAATAACCTATTTTACAAGATGCTGCATAGCGAGGACTATTCTATGGTCAAGTACTCCGTTACCCACTTTGCCGATTTCTACCGGGGCGTTCGCAAGATCGCTGAACTCCTGGAAGAGCTTGATCTGCCCGCCAATATCAAATTATATATCGACCGCATCCGCGGACTGCTCAAAGAGCCGCCACTGCAAAAACTATCGGAGACCGAA
>JAEUVL010000719.1 GCA_016786965.1 Chitinophagaceae bacterium | reverse complement strand
ATGTATATAGGCTTTTTCGGGTTGGTTGGGTGTGGAATTGCTTTCGTCTGCGCCGTAGTAGGCATCGACTACCGCCATTATATCAGCGAGTTTGGTTTTGCCTTGCAGCTGCTGACGCAATGCATCGGGAACAAATCTCTGTGCCCGGGCAGACAATGATAAACAGATCACCATTGCTGCTATTATACTTTTTAGGAAAACCCTTTTCATATACTCTTTTTAAACGAAATGAATAATTCTAATGGTGGCTATGGACTAGTCATCATTATTTTTTAAGTATACCCGGATCTCTCCGCACAAATCAGTATGCTGTCTCAGCAGTTCATATTATTAGTTACCTGCAGGACTTGGCTTTTTCTGCAAAGTATCTGCTGATGTACCAGTATTTCTATTGACTCCATTTGTTGCTCCGGTATTTGTTCTGAATACCGGTGTATTGGCATCGCATGGGCCGATAAAGGCTTTCATTTCATTACCGGCTTTTACTTCAAAGCCGGGATTGAATACGACAGAGCTGTTTGCTTTCATAAATACCTGTGTACCCGCACCACCTGTGACGGTACCGGTAACGGTGATAGTGGAGGAAGCCTGGTGGTACAAGCTTCCGCTCATGGGCGTATTGAGTACTAAGTTTGCATCGCATCCGGAAAATAATGGGGAACGCCAGAATCCCCGTCCATACGTACTGACAGTGATGACCCCGGCTGTTTCGTTCACTTCCATATCTGTTACCATTGTCCTGGGAAGATCGTTGCCATACATCACCCATTCACCGGATGTGTTTACATCATCCCGGTAAAAAACTCCGATATCTGTACCGATGTATACGGCCCCACCTGGCGCACCATTTGTATCCTCGAACTTTATAACATGCACGGGCACATTGGGCAGGTTGTCTGATTCATTGGTCCAGGTATCACCTCCGTTAGTTGAGCGGAAGACTTTTACACCTGGAGTATACCCGCTGATGGATACCCATACTTCCAGTGAGTTGTCAGGGTTTACATCGATACCTGTAATAGTTCCGCCACCAAGTGAAGACCATCCGGGATTGCTGGACTTAATGGTCCATGTGGGAGATGCATTACTCAGGTTATCTGTTCTGCGTAAGGTGCTACTGGAAGCAATATACCCACGGTCTGTATTGCTGGTACCCATGGCAAAAGCCTGCTGTCCGCCGCCGCCGCCTAAATTCACCCAACCGTTGATGGGCTCTCCACTGGCCGTATGTCTTAATAACCCGGTAGATGAAGCATAAAACAACGTAGTAGGTGTGGTGGTATGCACAAGGATCGGAGTGACCCAAGCTTCTGCGGTGCCTCCTGCTGCTATACTTGGATATATACCGAAGAAACTCGCTCCGCCATCAATCGATTTATTCAATCCGCCATACTGGGTACATCCATACATGATATCTGTATTGGAATAATTAATGGCATTATCCATCCCGTCGCAACAAGTGATGACATGGTTATACGTAGTGGTGTTGATGGTACGCAGATGGTGTCCATTATCCTGGGCGCCTGCTAATAATATATTTGAATTGGCATCTACCCCGCTCATGCGGTAGTATTGGGTGATCTGCATGTTGCTGGTGATATTGGTCCAGGTATCTCCACTGTTTGAGCTGCGGAATAT
>JAEUVL010000700.1 GCA_016786965.1 Chitinophagaceae bacterium | reverse complement strand
TTCCAGTCCATTGATCATTTCCCCTTCCGGCACATTAAAGTATTGCGCCCGGTGATATTCCGTAAAGCAATCAAAGCCGCCCGCATAGGCCAGGCTTTCCAGTGTCTTCTTATTAACAGTACGCTGATTGATACGCTTGATGAAATCAAATATATTGATGAACGAACCGCCTTTCTTTCTTTCCTCAATGATGCTCTCCACCGCCGCTTCGCCCACACCTTTCAAACCACCCAGGCCAAAACGGATCTCGCCCTTATCATTCACCGCAAAGCCCTTTAGTGATTCGTTGATGTCAGGCCCCAGTACTTTCAATCCCATCCGCTTACACTCCTCCATAAAGAAGGTGATCTTATCAATACTGCCGGCGTTGTTCAGGACGGCCGACATATATTCAGCAGGGTAGTGGGCCTTTAAATAAGCCGTTTGATAGGCCACATAAGCATAGCAGGTGGAGTGGGATTTATTAAAGGCGTATTGTGCAAAGGCCTCCCAGTCCGTCCATATTTTTTCCAGCTTATCAGCCGGCAAGAGTTTTTGTGTAGCGCCTTCAATGAACTGTGCCTTCATTTTATCCAGCACTGCTTTTTGTTTTTTACCCATCGCCTTCCGCAGCACATCAGCATCACCCTTACTAAAGCCCGCCAGCTTTTGCGCCAGCAGCATCACCTGTTCCTGGTACACGGTAATACCGTATGTTTCCTGCAGGTACTCTTCCATCTCCGGCAGGTCATACTGAATAGCCTCCCGGCCATGCTTACGGTCGATATAGTTAGGGATATAAGCAATAGGGCCCGGACGGTACAAGGCATTCATCGCAATAAGGTCACCGAATTTATCCGGCTTCAGGTCACGCAGGTACTTTTGCATACCTGCACTTTCAAACTGGAACGTACCAATGGTAGAGCCATGCTGGTACAGTTCAAATGTCTTCTTATCATCCAGCGGTATCTCATCAATATTAATATCCACGCCATGGTTCAGCTTGATCAGTGCCAGCGCATTCTTCAGTACGGTAAGGGTCTTCAGTCCCAAAAAGTCCATCTTGATAACACCGGCATTCTCAATATCATTTCCCTCTATTTGTGTAAGCCACAAGGTTGATTCTTTAGAGGTCGCAACAGGGATCAGTTCCAGCAGGTCTTTCGGGGCGATGATGATACCAGCCGCATGGATACCCGTATTACGTACCGAGCCTTCCAGTCTCTCCGCTTCATGCAGCACCTTGCTCAGCAT
>JAEUVL010000676.1 GCA_016786965.1 Chitinophagaceae bacterium | reverse complement strand
CAATGGCTGTTCTAACACTTCAGCGGATATCGTGATAGGTTCAGAAGCGTCAGATCACCTGTGGATCTACCCGAACCCGACAACGGATGGCCGTTTCCAGGTACGTTACTACTACGATCCGAGTTCAGTAGCTGAGCTTCGTGGTGTGTATATTTATAATACCCAGGGTCAGCTGATCGAGAGCAGGGAGTTTGCCCTGACGAACACAGCGCCTTACCTGCGTATGGACTTTGACCTGAGCCGTCAGTCAAAAGGTACTTACGTGGTGAAAGTGGTACATAAGTACACTGGTAAGATCGTATCCGGCTTACTGCTGAATCAATAAGACTGATCAGATAAAATCAAACTTCAAAGCCCTCCGCCCAATGCGGGGGGCTTTTTTTGTGGGGATAATATGGCCCTTGGGATGATAAAAAAGGGGGGAGGAGACAGTACAATAATAGCCGGAGTGTGATGATGGAGGCAGCTGAATTACAGGTAGCTGGGAGTGTCAACGGCACAGGCCGGAAGGGGCTGAATTCGGCTACCAGGCGAATTCATTTTTTTGTTGATTATTTTTTAACATTTATTCAAAAAAAAATTACCTTTCGGCCTGATTTCAGGACAAACCCCCTCCAAAGGGGCTTAAATTCATCAAAAAAAATTTCTATGCAATCAAAATTTACGCTTAAAAAAACTGGGAATGCTTTTAGGTTCGCCCCGGTATTGTTAGCGATGTTTTGCCTTTTTGCAGGCAAAACAAATGCTCAGCAATACATTAATGGCAACCTGAGCACTGGTGCCACCTCCAGCAATGGCACAGCGGCTCCGGCCGGTTTCACCTGGAGCGAGGTACAGGCAGGTAATATCAATGCGGGCTTTACCGCAAATATTTCCGGCTTTACCCTGGCAGACAATTTCGTTATTTCCTGTGGTAGCTGGAATATCACCAAGATCACTTTCTTTGCTTATTCCACTGGCTACGCCGGTGCTACTTCTCCTTTTAATGATGTTCGTGTAAGGATCTTCAATACTGACCCTTCAGTAGGAAGCCCTGCACCCATTTTCGGAGATTTGACTACTAACAGGTTTTTGGCATCTTCTGATGCAGGTATGTACAGGATCTTTACCGGTACTCCTGGCACAACAAGACGTCTTTGGAGAATCGAAGCAACTGTTCCTCTTAACCTTACTTCAGGTAACTACTGGGTAGAGTGGGGTGTAAATAACACCACGCCACTGGCCAGTAACTTTACCCCTGCCAGCACAGTGGTAGGTACAGTAACGCAGCCAGGTAATAATGCCAAGCAGCACACAATTGCCGGTAATACATGGGCTAATGCGCTGGATGGTACTAACCAACAGGATTTCCATTTCATTATTGATTATACAGCTGCGGCTTGTACCGGAACTCCTAACCCTGGACCTGCCCTTTCTACTGCAGCTTCAGCTTGTCCCACTATTCCATACACTTTGTCATTGACAAACTGTTTGCCTGGTACAGGAGTTACCTATCAGTGGCAATCTGCTTCTGCTGTTGGAGGCCCGTACACGAATATTGCGGGTGCTACTTCAGCTACACTCACCACATCTCTGACTGCAACTACATTCTACCAGTGTGTTGTTACCTGCGGTGCAAACTCAGGAACATCCACACCGGTACAGGTATCGCTTACACCGCCTTCAGGATGTTATTGTATTCCACCA
>JAEUVL010000576.1 GCA_016786965.1 Chitinophagaceae bacterium | reverse complement strand
ATTATAAAATCCATCTTTAGTTTCAATTGTTCGGCCGCTGCTGTCCTTTATAAAAGTTTCCGCAATGAAACGGGTGGTTTGTGTTTGCGTATTATAAATAAGGGAATCGGTCTTGATATAATAGGCTGGATCTTTAAGTTCCACATTGTTCTTAAAATAGACATCCCGTAAACCGGCATAGTAATAACCTTCTTTGCTGGTCAGCACAGTTTTCTTATTGATCACTTTGCCGCCATGTTTGTAAATGCCGATATCGGTGGTCATATCGTACTCCAGGTCAGGGGTGGTAAGAGAGCCTTTGCCATCCGTAAGCCTTACTCCGCCATCCAGATAGGCCAGTTTTTTATTGATAAGGTAGCGCAGGTGGCTGGCATAGATATTAGCGGTGTCTGCATCGTTAATATGCACATTACCCCAGGCTTCAAATGTTTTGGTGTAGCTGTTGATCACGCAACTGTCGCAGTCAAAAAGGGTGGTTCCTTGTTTCAGTCGGACCACACCAGCAAGAATCTGCAGGGTGGTGCTGTCGTTCAGTTTTTGGATCGTCAGTCGTTTGGAGCTGAGGATATTTACATCTACCAGTGAATCACCGGTTGGTGCGCCTGCTTGCACGGGCATGGGTTGCACTACCTGTGCTCTTGAAATAAAAGGGCTGAACAAAAAGCCAAGGATGAGTAATAAATAAAAAAATGTAGTATTTCGCATTGCATCAGTTTCCTCCGCCGGGAATAGTATCTTTTTTCGCTGGCGAAGTTATCGGGCCATTCTTATCTTTTTTGCCAAAGATTGACAAATTAACATAGCGTTTGGGGTTAGTACGAAGATCATCCATCAGTATCTCAGCACTCAATATTGCATCGTTCAGTTTATTGTAAAGAGTTTTATCATTGATCAACGCACCGAGTGTACCATCTTTGCTTGACATTTTTGCCACCACCGCTTTCATAGTGCTTATCATGGCATTCAGGGAATCTATAGTGGGTTTCAGTTCCAGTGCAGCTAATTTCTCACTTGCTTTTTTCGCATTGCCGATCGTAGCGGTGATATCATCCGTATTTTCTTTCAGGCTTTGAGTAATGGCGGTGGCATTGTTCAATGTTTTAGCCAATGGGCCTGTTTGGTTGTCCATAAGGCCAGCCAGGGCGCTGCTGGCCCGGTTCAGGTTGGCAAGGGTTTGCTGCAGGTTGCTCTTTGCATCGGAATTAATAAGCCCGTTGATACTGCTGAAAATAGTATTTAAAGAGTCTAAGGTGCTGCGCACTTTGGTAAGGGTGGGAGTGAGTTGTGCTTTTACATCATCCAGTATGCCTACATCAACCCTTGTTTTCAATGTATCACCCGGTTTCAGAAAAACAGTATCTGTTCCTTTTTCTATTACTATATAGGAAGAGCCTACCAGCGGACTTGATATCATCGCTTTGGAGTCACGGGGAATATTCACATCCTCTGTCAGGTTGATGGTGGCTACAATACCACTCATATTTTTATCCTTTACATCCAGGGAGTACACACTGCCGATCACATACCCGTTTATTTTTACTTCGTTGGATTTGGACAAAGAGCCCAGGTCATTGAACGATGCATAGATTTTTTTTCTCTTTTTTAGAATATCCTTGCCTTTCAGGAAATTAAAACCGAGAATAAGGAGAGTAAGTGCTGAAATTGTTAGTATGCCGACTTTTGTTTCGTTGCTGATCTTCATTCGATTGCTTTTGCACAGGCTTTTGGCCAGTAACTGGGTGCCAAATTAGCCAATTATTTTTAAACGGGAATTAACTCCTGATAATGAGGAAAGGATGGGTGTTGGCCCATCCTTTCCTGAATTGTGCGAAAATGGCTTTATTACCGTCCTGATTTCTTTTTCTCATTGGCCTCCACTGTTTCTAAAAATTCTTTTGTGTCAGCAATCCTCGCTGCATTACTATCTTTTGATTTTTCATCCTTATTATCCTTTTCATTGTCCTCCTGTTTATCTTCCAGCCACTTTACATAATTCTTGAGGGCTTTTACAATACACTCAGATAATTCTACTTGTCCGGCCTCACTGTTCAGGTATTTTTCTTCTTCGGGGTTGGAGATAAATCCGGTTTCCACCAGCACACTTGGCATGGCCGTGGCCTGAAGCACCCAGATGCCCACCGGCCGTTGTTTTACATCCCGGTCTATTCTTCCCACTTTTACAAATTCGTCCTGGATAAGCCCCGCAAGGGTAGCACTTCTTTTAAAATACTGTTTGGTCTTTAAGAGTGAAACAGCGATGGCCTCAGGGGAATTAGGGTCGAAATTGGGACCATAGTTCTTTTCAAAATTCTCTTCTGAATAGATATATGAATTTTCCCGTACGGCAAGTTCTTTATCATCCGTTTTTCCGGCTCCCCAGATATAGGTTTCAGTGCCTTTGGCTGTGCTGGGAATATTGAAGTAACGGTATTGGGGTACTTCCTTTGTTTTCTTCTTCCTGTTCTTGCCTTTGCCCACATAATAGGTCACCGTTTTATACCCTACGATCTCTGATCCTTTCTTCATCGGTGCAGAGTTTACATGCACGCAGATAAAGAGGTCGCCTTTATTTTCATTGGCATAATTGGCCCGGGCATGCAGGGCGGGGTAAGTGTCTGTGGTGCGGGTGTACACCAACTTGATATCAGGAAATTGTTCCTGTATCATCTTTCCCAGCTTTAAAGAAACTGCCAGGCAGATATCTTTTTCGTATGAATATTGTCCTTTGGCGCCTGCATCGCTTCCTCCATGGCCGGGATCGATCACAATCGTCCGGATAACTTTTTGTTTACCATCAGTATCAGGCTGTTTATTGATCTCAAAGGAGAATATGGTAATGCCCAGGGATGCGATGAGAAAGAAAAGGGTGGTTCGTTTAATCATGGTTTTTCTTTTTTAATGGGTTGCCGGAATATTTGCAAATTGTTTGGTTTTCTTCATAAGATGCCTATGATATAATGATTTACATTTGCCACCTACCTGATGAAGCAACTATACAAATTTAGGCCAAAATATTTTTTTTACGGGATTCTGACTGCTGCGATGTTATGCACACTAACGTGGAAAACAGCGGCAACCGGTGTTCAGGTACCGGATTTTCGCAAGCCTTTAACAACTGCAGCAGATACCACCAGGCCTGTAATTAAAACAGAGATCGCCCCGGTGGCGCCTATTTCGCTTACTGATACTTCTAAAAGACCTGGTATTGATACATCTGGCAGGGGACAGAAAATAGATACTTTCTCCCTCAAAATATCAAAAGATTCTCTTGATGCCCCGCTCCGCTATGCAGCCGAAGACTCTGCTGTGATACTGGTACAAAGCAAAAAAGTGCTGCTTTACGGAAAAACAAAGACCGAATACAAAGACATTACCCTTACAGCGCCCCAGGTGGAAGTGGACCAGGCCACACAGGTGGTAACCGCCGTAAATAAAAAAGACAGCACCGGTGTAGTAAAAGAAACAGCTCATTTTAAAAGTGGCGAAACCGAATTTACCAGTGATACGATACGGTATAATTTTAAGACACAGGTGGGCCAAACCAAAAATACTTACATAGTACAGGACGAAATCCTCATTAAATCTGTAGTATCTAAAAAAGTGAACGCAAATACCACATTTGCTAAAGAGGCTGTCTTTACCACCTGTATGCTGGACGATCCCCATTTTGGTATTAAGACACCCAAGATGAAAGTGATCAGCCAGAAACTGGCGGTTTCGGGTCCGGCGCACCTTGAATTTGAAGGCGTTCCGATACCAGTTTACCTGCCATTTGGTTTTTATCCTTTAAGCCAGGGACGACATTCAGGTCTGCTGCGGCCCAATTTTGTTACGGATGAAGTAAGGGGTCTTGGCCTGCAAAGACTGGGTTATTATAAAGTGCTGAGCCAGTATTGGGATGCTGAGATATCCGGAGATATTTATTCTTACGGTGAGTGGTCTGCCAACCTTAAAGCTACTTACCGTAAAAGATATAAGTACAGTGGAGGTTTTGTGTTGAGTACCCGGTCTTCCAAACTCAACTTTAAGAATGACCCCGACTTCTCCAAGACA
>JAEUVL010000565.1 GCA_016786965.1 Chitinophagaceae bacterium | reverse complement strand
CTTCTGTGCGTTGGTACCGGTAAGGGTGCCGTTAGCTGTAAGATAAGTAGTAATGGCTGCAGGAGCCACACCGGCTTCAGTCATAGAAGCAGTGATACCATCAGTAAAGAATGTTTGAGCATTACCGGGAGCACCCATCAGGGCCGCTTCGGCACGGATAAAGCAATACTCAGCATATGACAGCATTCTTTGCGGAGCAGCACCGCTATACACAGCAGAGTTGGTACCTACTGCAGGAGTGGTAACAGTACCGCGAAGGAAAGTATGAATCCGGCTGTAGTTATTATTTGGTGCTGGCGGAAGTGCTGTAGCAGAAACGCCTACATAATTGCCTGAACCAACAGGAAAATCTGAGAAATAAGAAGCACGACGGGGATCATTTTTTGCGCCCATCAGGCTCAGCATCCTTGTATCTGCAAATAAGTAATTAGGACGACTAACCTCAAAAGCAGAAATAGGGCTCCGTTGATTGGCTACATTAAAGAAATTCATTTGGAAGTTATCCGCATTGGAAGCCATGAAAGTGATGCCTGCGGTATTTACCAAAGCTGTTATTTGAGCTACACAAAAAGAAGGGTTCACTTTACTGTAGTGCAATAATAACCGTAAGCGAAGGGTATTTGCCAGTTTGATCCAGTTGGCCCTTGCTGTAGCCCATGTGGCATTAGTGTACATCACAGAGTTGGTACCTGGTGATAATACACTTGAGGAAGCATTCAGATCGGTAACTGCCTCCGTAAGCAGGGTGATAAGCTTTGGATAAATTGTAGCATCATCATCATATGCTGGTTGTGTATTGCCAGTAAGCTGCTGAGCTTGTGAATAAGGAACATCTCCCCAAACATCCACTACCAGCGAATATTCATATGCTTTCAGGATCTTGGCGACACCTGTATAATGCGGGCTGGCGCCACTTTGCTTGATGATAAGTTCCAGGTCGCTCAACGTTGTAGCATGGATACTGCTCCAAACGTTATTCATATCACTGCCGGTAATATTATGCCGGTAGTATTCGTATGTCTGATTCGGCTGCGAAGCTCCTCCCGACATTTGCTGCATGATAAGAGTAGTGTACCTGAAAAGATCACTTCCTCCTTCAAAACCCAGGTTTACCTGCGCAGAAGTAAGCAATTGTGCTATCGGGCTGTTGGAATCTGGCAAACGGTCCGGATCATAGTTTATGTCCAGCGTTTTTTTGCAGGAACTCAGTGCAAAAATTCCTGAAAAAAGCATGATGAATTTAAAATATTTAAGTTTCATATTTATCTGTATTAAGTTGAATTAAAAACTAAGCTTTAGTCCTACACCCATAGTACGTGTTTGTGGCAGGGCATTAAACTCCAAACCTTGTGCGTTGCTGATACCAAGTGCATTTTGCTCGGGATCAAGATGAGGATAATGCGGAGCATTCAAAAACAGGTTGCGGCCAAACACACTGAATTCCATGCTTCCAAATGGAGTTTTACTCAAAATGGAAGAAGGCATAGAATAGCTGATAGAAGCTTCACGGATTCGGAACCAGGTAGTTTCGAAAATGAATCCTTCAGCTGCAGCAAAGATGCCGCTGTTTCCATAATAATCCTGGGCGGAAACATAAGTGGTATTAGGCTGTCCGTTGGCATATACCGCATCAAATAAATATGGTTTTTGTAAAACACCTGCTGCATCATAGCGGGGGAACTCGGCAGTTTCAATAGCTACACCATTCCGCTGCAGGTCAGCAATATTTCTTGAATACTGATCGCCTCCCTTCTTGTAGTCTATCAGGAAAGAGAAAGAGAAGCTTTTGAAATTAATAGTGTTTGTAACACCGATCAGGTATTTAGGATTGGGATTGCCGATTTTCTGAACACCGGAAGTGATCAGGGGCAGACCATTTGCACCAACAATTATCTTACCTGTTTTAGCATCTCTCTGGTAGGCATTACCATAAAGCTGTCCGTATTCTTCACCGGCTACCAGGCGAACGTTTGGTGTGGTAAATCCACCGAGGAAGATGTTGGTTACACCGGGTGCCAGATCGCCAACTATGCTTTTGAATTTAGTATAGTTGAAGTTAATAGACCATTCAAGTGATTTGGTTTTGATCGGGATCACATTGATGCTCAACTCCTGGCCCTTCGTATTGATATCACCGGCATTCAATGTAACAGAGGTAATACCAGCAGTGGCTGAATTAGGAACTGCAAAGATCAGTTTTGTTGAGTTTTGCTTATAGGTTGTTCCGTCAATAGTAAGTCTTCCTTTGAATAAGGATATCTCAATGCCGTACTCAGTACTGGAAGTAAATTCCGGACCCAGCAGCGGGTTACCGGCACCATTGCTCAATGTAAAGCCCTGGATACCATTAAAGGGGAAAGCGATAGTAGGACCAAAACCATCCGCGGAACCAGCGCCTCCGAAATAAGAATCGGTTCCATAAAGGATATCACCTGCTTTACCTACTTTGGCGTAGTTGGCTCTTACTTTCAGATTATCAATTACTTTATTTTTCAGATCGGGAATCAGTTCAGTAAGGTTCAATGAACCCACCACTCCGGGATAGATGTAAGACCAGTTACCAGGTTTGAAAACGGAAGACCAGTCATTACGTACAGTACCACTTACACTGAAGATACTTTTATATCCAATAGTAACGTCTCCATAAATACCAACCAATCTTTGTTTACTGGAACCATTGGAAGGTGCAGGGCTGAAAGTCGTAGTATTGCTCAATTGCTCAAAATCACGAACAATAACACCTTTACCATCTAATTGGGCGGCTGCGCTGTATATCTGTACAAACTCAGTTCCTGCAATAGCAGATACGGTCCAGTTTTTAAAACGCTTGTTGGCTGTCAGGTAACCATTGGAGTTCAGACTGCGGTATTGATTACGTGTTTCACGTACACCTCCCACTCCATTGGCAGTTGTATTCGCACCACCTCTTGCACCGATCTGGTCGTAAGCATGACGGAAAGTAGAGTACACGTCTGTACCTATCTTGTAATCAAACTGGAGCCACTTGGTGAGTTTAAAATTAAAAGATACGTTACCGATGAAACGGTTGATCTCATCACGGTAGCGGTTATGCTTCAATGTCCAGTATGGATGATCTTCTCCTAATGGATAACGCTGGTTACCTGCAGCATCTTCAAATGCTAAACCGGTAAGGTCGTAACTGCGGGGAGTGAACCAGCCACGGAACAGTGGGTTGCTCAACTGGTTTCCCTGCTGAGACCTGCGGGAAGCATTATTAGAATAAGTACCTGTTACACTTACAGTCAGGTAGTTATTCACTTTAGAACTGGTGTTTATCGAGAAGTTATGCCTTGTCAAAGTGTTGTTTGCCAATACACCGGTATTTCTTGTATGGCCATAAGCAAAACGGAAAGTATTTTTATCTGTACCACCAGAGAAGGCGATATTGTTTTGCCAGTTGATACCGTTTTTGAACAGGTCAGAAACGTTGTTTGGATAGGCCGCAAGTTGTTCTGTCCTTGTGTTAGTGTTGGTATAGGGGTCATAAGCCGTGGTCACTGTTTGGCCATTGATCTTTGGCCCCCATGAGGTTTGGGCTACCGCCGAGAATATACCACTGTTACCCTGCGCATATTCATTCTGATATTCTGGCATGCGGTTTACCTGCTCGATAGAATAGGTACTGGAAAAGCTGATGGCTGCTTTTTTGCCGGCCTTTCCTTTTTTGGTAGTAATGAGGATGATACCGTTCGATCCCCTTGAACCATATAATACGGAAGCAGAAGGGCCTTTCAGCACGGTCATGCTCTCAATTTCTTCAGGGTTAATATCGATCAGCCTGTTTGATACAGTCGGTCCGTTTTGCAACGGGCTTCCACCACCACTGTTGTCA
>JAEUVL010000511.1 GCA_016786965.1 Chitinophagaceae bacterium | reverse complement strand
TTGCTTACTTTCTTTGAGATCATTTTCATGACCATCCTGATGCTCTTCCTGCTGATGGGGGTGGGGCTTATTTTCAGCAGTATAGTGAAAAGTGATACTTCTATTCCATTGCTGATAAACCTGTTTGGTTTTCCGCAGATGATGTTGTCGGGTACATTCTTTCCAATCGAAGTATTTCCCAAATGGCTGCAGGAGATCTGCCGGGTGCTGCCACTTACCCAGTTCAATGATGCGATCCGTAAGATATCTTTTGAAGGACTGAGTGTATTTGATTGCTGGAAGGAGATCGGTATCCTGGGAATATGGACGGTGATCATTTATGCTATTGCAGTGCGGGTATTAAAATGGGAGTAGCGGAGGATTCTATATTAATTTGTCTTTAGCCTTAGTGAAAATAATTTTCCATTTGAAGGAACTATAATATGCAGGTAATTAAACTGGGATTGATAAGTTTGGTGGTATTTGCCCTGTTGATAACAGGCATTTCTCTTTTTTTCCCTTCTAATGTGAGGGTATCAAAAGCTATTGACATCAAAGGAAACAGGGATTCGGTCTGGATGCTGGTAAAGGATCCTGCCAACTGGCGGAAATGGTATCCGGGCGGAGATTCACTGCCTCCTTTTGTGGTTGATGGGAAAATAAAAGGTATTGGTACAGACAGTATGCAAGCGTTAATGATAACTGGTATTACCGATAGCACAGTGATGGCATCGAATGTGGGACCGCTATCGAAAGACGGGGAGACCGGTTGGAATATTTACCCGGGCCATGTGCCTGAAATGATGACGATACAGATGTATATGGACTTTCATCTCCGCTGGTATCCCTGGGAAAAATTTTCCAGCCTGCTGCTGGAAAACCGGTACGGACAGCAACTGGAAAAGGCGCTGGAAAATCTCAAAAAACTGGCGGAGCAATAGCAAGCGGAGGCAGCTATCGGGCCTTAACTCTCGTCAATGAGTTAGTTTTATACTACTAAACAAACGGGCATGAAGATCATCTATCACTTTCTGGCAATCCTTCTTTGTAATTTCCTTTTCTTATCAGCTAATGCACAGGTGCCTGTCGATACCATTATTATGTACCAGCGGGACAGTGCCATTATCCCTGAAACGAACAGTACGGTATTGTTTTTCCAGGAAAATGAACGGGTGCCGGCAAACCTGCTGGCAAAAACACTACTGATCACCAAGGCCAGGAAGACGGTAAAACTTTCTGTGATGATGAAAAACGAGGAGATGATGCTGTCTGAACATGTGCTGGCCGATCTTGACAATGATGGCAAAAAAGAATTACTGATCAACAATTTTACCGGAGGGGCCCATTGCTGTGATGAAATACTGATCTATAAGAATGTGGGTGTTAATAAATACCAGCATGTGGCGAGGTTATTTGCCGGGCATACTGTTATTACCCCGGAGAAAGAATTCAAATTCAGCTTTCACGAGAACTTCGGGTATTTCTTTACCTGTTATGCCTGTTCCTATACTGATACGAGTGATGCGGCGCCACTCAATGTATCCGACCTGACATTGAAGTACAATAAAGGGAAACTCAGCCTTGTACCCGGTGATGCGGAGTTAAAAAGCATTATCAATGATAACCTGGGCAAA
>JAEUVL010000501.1 GCA_016786965.1 Chitinophagaceae bacterium | reverse complement strand
TACGCTTATTCTTTTCCCATTGGCGTTTTATATTCTGGAGACTGTCCCGTACACGGCCCAGTTGTTCCCGTTCTGCATAATAGGTTTTGGTGATCTGCTGGTATTCAGCCGCAGTGATCTTCTTGGTCCGGTAATCCGCAGCGGCCCTGTAGTTCTTTTGCTGGTACAGGCTGTCCAGGTCGTCCTGGCTTTGCTTAATGTTCTTTTCCAGTTGCGATAACTGGTATTCCAAAGGGCTTTCGTCTTTTCGGTAACTGGATGAAGAGATCGTTAAGCTGCGGGTGTTCAATTGCCACTTGGTGCCATCAGTAGCAGTAAAATAGATATTACTGTCGTTCCTGTTGTACAGGTAGTACTGCCGTTCTTTCGGAAACTTTCCTTTTAATGAAGGGTTCTTTTGTTCCAGCATCTCAATATCTGCTGTTTTCTCCAGGGTAAAAGCATTGAAGGCCATTAATTCACCCATAAAGAGCCAGGCAGAATGGCCCGAGGCGCCAAGCACCTCCACCGGAAAGTTCTTTATCGCCCGGTGGTTCTTTATTTTTTGGCTCAATAACAGAGCAGCGCTGCGGCCGTCATTGGTCTGTATATAATATTGGGTATTGACGCTTTTGCGCACAAAGCCACCTTTCCGTGAGTAAGAAGTTGTTTTCTGAAATTCCACGATACTAAAGATCACAGCGGAGTCGTTCTTTTCAAACACGAGGGCCGGTGTGCGCATGAACCGCTCATCGTATTTTGCCAGGCATCCTTTCAGCAGAAAGATAAAGCCCGCAATTATTGCAATAACAGCAACAGCGCCGGTAAGTAATGATTTACGCATCAGGGTCATAAAACAGGTTTAAATGGAAATGGTAAAATACAGCTTTTTTCCACTGTCCCCGCATTATGGAAAATCCCCCGCCGCCACTCTAAGCAACATCATGCAAAAGCTACCACTCATCTTTCTCTGCTGCCTGGCGGCCTGCGGGCAGAGCAGCGACCAGCAGACAACTGCTGCAGTGAAAGACAATACCACCACAGCCGCTCCCGCCACTTATTATAAGACCATCGGAGAGATACCCGTTCCTGAAGGATATAAAAGAGTGCCCGCCGGTGCAGGCAGCTTTGATGAATGGGCCAGAACAAT
>JAEUVL010000496.1 GCA_016786965.1 Chitinophagaceae bacterium | reverse complement strand
GCATTGCAACAAATAGCGATGGAAAAAGGGGAGGAGGGAACCTGGTGGGCGGTTATTAATGGCGATCAACTGGGAATCTTCTATACCTATATGGTGGACAGAAATGGACAATGGAGCCAGGAAGTGCCGGATCCTTATGCTAAGGCTGTGGGAGTGAATGGTAAAAGGGCGATGGTGGTTGACCTTACAAAAACCTCACCCGGCGGGTGGGATAAAGATCATTCGCCTTTATTCAAAAACAAGACCGACGCCATCATCTACGAACTGCATATCAGGGATGCTAGTATTTCGCCAACCTCAGGTATTAAACATAAAGGCAAATTCCTCGGACTTACTGAAAAAGGAACAAAGAATTCGGCTGGTCTTTCCACCGGACTGGATCATATAAAAGAACTCGGCGTTACCCATGTGCACCTGCTGCCGGTGTATGATTTTAATTCCATTGATGAAACAAAACCCGATGCGAGATACAACTGGGGCTATGATCCGTTGAACTATAATGTGCCCGAAGGCTCTTATGCTACCAACCCATATGACGGGGTGACGAGGATCAAAGAATTCAAACAACTGGTGCAAACTTTTCATGCTAATGGCCTGCGGGTGGTGATGGATGTAGTGTATAATCATACAGCACTGACAGAGACCTCCAATTTCAATCAACTGGTGCCGGGCTATTATTACCGGCAGACAAAAGATGGCAAGTTTTCCAATGCCACCGCCTGCGGCAATGAAACCGCCAGCGAAAGGGCGATGTTCCGCAAGTTCATGCTGGAGTCTATGTTGTATTGGGTGAAGGAGTATCATATTGATGGCTTCCGGGTGGACCTGATGGGGGTGCATGATATTGCTACCATGAACCTGATCTCTAAAGAACTGCATAAAATAAGGCCTGATATATTATTATATGGAGAAGGATGGACAGCGGGAGCTTCGCCGCTGCCTGACTCACTCAGGGCATTAAAAGCCAATGCACATAAACTTGACCGTATTGCCGTTTTCAGTGATGACCTCAGGGATGGCATTAAAGGAAGTGTGTTTGAACATGAAGACAAGGGCTTTGCCAGTGGTAAACCAGGCATGGAGGAGAGTATAAAGTTTGGCATCGTGGCCAGTTGCAAACACCCCCAGGTAGATTACAGCAAAGTGAATTATTCAAAAGCCCCCTATGCTGCACAGCCCTACCAAACTGTAAGCTATGCCGAATGTCACGACAATCATGTACTGTGGGATAAGCTTGGTATTTCCGCCAAAGATGCCACGGTAGAGGAACGGATCAATATGCACAAACTGGCCTTATCCATTGTGCTTACGTCACAAGGTATTTGCTTCTTACATGCCGGTACAGAATTTTTGCGCAGCAAGAAAGGAGTGGAGAACTCTTTTGAATCACCTGACAGTATCAATGCCATTGACTGGGACCAGAAGACGAAGCATCAGGAAGTGTTTAATTATGTAAAGGCATTGGTTAAAATGCGGAAAGAACATCCAGCTTTCAGGATGATGACCAGAAATCAGTTGAATAAGGCAATCAGCTTTGATAATGGTATTCAAACACCGCCGGGCATGCTTAATTATTCAATCAATGGAGGTTCTTCAAATGATAACTGGAAACGGCTTTTTATTGTTTTTTGGGGTAAGTCTGTCAGGTCATTAACTCCACTTCCACCCGGAAAATGGAAACAAGTGATCACTAATAATCAAGTAAAAGAACC
>JAEUVL010000494.1 GCA_016786965.1 Chitinophagaceae bacterium | reverse complement strand
TGCTATTGTCCACATAATTGCCAACGAGACCGGTTACCCAGGCATTAGCCCCTGCATGTGTGCCCTGCTTTCCCACTACGGCAGAGTTACCTCTTACCCATGCTGTACCTGCAATATGGTTCACTCCAAAATCATCTGTGTTCACTTCAAAACCACCGCCGCTGGCAATGGTGTAGGGTGTGCCTTTATTGGGCAGTATGTGAATGAACTGGTTCTTAGTAATGGCGGAAGCCCCGGCATTGATGGTAAGCGTAACGTTATATTTTCCGGCGGCAGCATAGGCATGGCCCGGATTTTCCAAAGTGGAATTAGTGCCATCGCCAAAATCCCAGCTCCAGGAAGTGCCTTTGTAAGAAGTACTGAAGAAGTTTACTGTAGCGCCTGTATAAGATACTTTTTTATCTGCATCAAAGCGGGCAGTGGGAGTAGTGAAGATGTCGGAGGAGAATAAACCACGGCCATGAGTGGCGGCGATAACTAATTTATCTGACTGGCGCAGTTGCAGCATATCCACCCGCACATTGGCCAGGCCGGTATTGCTGGCTCCCCATACAGTAGAAGCCCCATTCAAATTATCCGTACTCCATACGCCGAGTTCAGTGGCGATGATGGCCTGGTCGCTGTTGGATGGATTGAACAAAGCCCAACGTACGGGCATATCAGGCAGGTTGCCTTCCACGCTGGTCCAGCTGGTACCGCCATCGGTACTTTCCCAAATGCTGTTGACACCATAGTTACTGTACATGGCCAGCAGGTGATTATCATTTCCTGTTTCCACTTCTATACAACTTAAGTAGGCGGCTGGTAAACCAGTGCTGATATTCGTGGCGGTGGGAGCCCCGGTATGTGCATTGTCCACCCGGAACACATCGCCATTATCAATACCAAAAAACACCCGGTTAGCAGTATTGGGCGAAACTTTTATGGCGCTTACCTGGCCGCCAAACCCTGCTACTGCCACTTGTGTAAAGGTGCTGCCTGTTTGTGGATTATCCCATCGTACATACTGGTTGGCATTGCGGCACGCATACAACCTGTTGTTTACATCATCATAGTCGGTGGGATTGATGAACTGCCCGGCGCTTCCGCTGTGTGTGATGTTCGTCCAGGTGGCACCTCCATCAGCAGAACGATAATAATCATTGTACACATACGATGTAAACTGGAATTGTGGCTGGTCCTGGTCAATATGACAGAAGGCGCCATCGCCACCCGTTACCTGTATCGTGTTTTGTACTCCTTCACCAGAGAACTGGTGTGAGCCATTGTCCTGTGCACCGGCGAGGAAATAAGATGTTTGGGCTGTGGGGTGCATGGCACAGGCATAGAACTGTGCGGTGATATAATTAGTGCCTTTATCGGTAATGGTGGGAGTGGCCGTATTGGCATTGGTGCTGCGGTACACGCCACCATCGTTGGTAAAATACATTTCGGAGGAACTGCCGGGTTTAAAGATGGCATTGTGCTGATCGGCGTGCACATATTGAAAACCAAAACCGCCGTACCAATGGCTTACCTGTGTCCAGGTGCCTGCACCATCGGAGGAAACGAAAAGGTCGATACCGCCGGTGAAGAGCCTGTCACGGTTATTGGGATCTACGGCGAGTGAGAGATCGTACCAGGCCTGTCCTCTTGAAAAGTCTGTAGCTCCCACACCGGGATCAGCATCGGCAGGTTCTGTACGGCTTGTCCAGGTGGTGCCGCCATTAGTGGTACGGATGATACCATTTACCACGTTGCCATTTTCGATGACGGCATAGGCATAATTCGCATCGCTGGGGGCGCAGGCAAGTTCAATTCTTACTGCTGTGATGGGCAATGTTTGTGCGGCCCCGAACGTAACGCCGGCATTGGTGGATTTATGAATGCTGCCATCGATGGCGCCGAAAATATCGCCATTGGCTGCTATTTCCACATCCCAGCTGAAGTTGCTGTTGGCGCCGGTAATGCCCATGCCTGCTCCGAGTACTTTTGTCCAGGTAGTGCCACCATCTGCAGAGCGGCGTATGCCTGAGTGAGTGGCCACAAGCACCACCCCGGTACTGTTCACTACTATTTTCTGGCAATAGTGAAAGTTGGAATTATTGGTGGAGGCGAGTTGTGTCCAGGTGTTTCCGCCATTGGTGCTTTTCCAGATGCCGAGGCCACGGATGGCATCTGCATTAAAGAAGCCTTCGCCGGTGCAGAGGTACATGACGAGCGGGTTGGAAGGATCTTGTGCAATGGAAGTAACGGCGAGGTTGCCCATGAGGTCATCCACCGGGGCCCACAAGGGTGCGGCGGCGGTGATGTTGGTGGTTTTCCAAAGTCCGCCACCTACGCTGGCAGCGAACACAGTATTGCCGGAGGCATCGTTAGCATCTATCAATAAAGTGCGGGAGCGGCCACCCTGGTTTTTAGGGCCGAGAGAACGCCATTGCACACCGGAGAGTGCTGCTTCTGTTTGCATCAACTGGTCTTTGTACTCTTTGGCATCAATGATCCGCTCATAGGGCACATAGCCGAGGGCGGGATCTTTCATCATGCGGATATCCCGCTGGCGGGCTTCCCTTGCGCCGGTCTCTTTTTCTTTGGTGGCAGCCGGTTTCAGTTTGGTGTTACACTGGGAGAATAATACGATGGACAAGAAAAGGATGGCAATCCTTTTTACAGGCTTTTGATTGATCATGGGTTTGAATTATTTCGTTGTTTCAAAGATAGAGAATTACCTTATTATTCTATAGGGTGCGTTTAAGAGTGAACCTTCCAAAGGTTCATCTTTTTTTCTTTGTTCTTTTGATCAGTTTAATCAATTCAAACCAGATGACGGATACGAACCCGGTGGCTATGCAGATCGCTAATTGGCCCCCGCTCAATGTTTTGAATTCAAAGAAAGCCGTCAGTGGTTTTACAAAGAGCAGCAGGCCCACCACGGCCATGGTGAGGAAAATGATAAACAAGACCATGTTGTTCCTGTACCTGAGGGTGGTGAGAATGGAGTAATAGAATGAACGGTTTATTAAGGTGAGGAAAATATTTGCTGCTATGAGAACGGTGAAGGTCATTGTGCGGGTGAGTGCTTCATCATACCCATTGCTGACAGCATACTGGTATACGGACAGTGTTCCCGCGGTAATGACCAATCCCTGTATGATACTGGTGGATAATTCTTTCCAGTTAAAAAAAGTGGTGGTGAGGGCCTTTGGTTTTTGCGACATGGTATTTTTTTCCATGGGTTCATTCTCATAGATAATGGAGCAGGTGGGCCCCATTATTATTTCCAAGAAGATAACATGGACGGGTGAGAATATATTGGGATAAACCCAGCCCAGGGCCAGGGGAATGAATACTGTGAGTATGATGGGGATGTGTATGGATATGATATATTGTATGGCCTTCTTTAAATTGGCATATATCTTTCGGCCCATGGCCACAGCATTAACCATTTTGGAGAGATCATCTTCCACTAATATGAGTGATGCTGCGTGTTTGGCTATTTCTGTTCCTTTTTTTCCCATGGCAATGCCGATATGCGCTGCTTTCAGGGC
>JAEUVL010000493.1 GCA_016786965.1 Chitinophagaceae bacterium | reverse complement strand
TCGTGCCGGTACATCTGCAGCAGCCTGTCCGCTAATTCTTTTACCAGCAGCGCATCTCCCGGTTCTTTCTGATACCTGCTGCGGTAATACAATCCCTTTATCACAAAAGCCATTGCCCGGGTGGAATGCATACTGCTGACGTTCAGCGTTGTAATCGTCATTACAGCTGCCGCTTCTGCTATTAGCTGAAGCGGTAGCTTATCCTGCAGCGAAAGCATATACCCAAGTGCCCAAACAGCCCTGCCATTGGCGTCTGCCAGGTTTACTTCCTGGTTTTGTGCAGTAAACTGCCGTTCTTCCTTTACATAATTTAAAAAATGACCTTCCTGCTGGAGGCAATGCTTAATAAAGTGAAAATATATCTTGATATACTTTAGGTCTTCCCTGTCACCAGTCAGCTCAAAATGCCTGCACAGAGCGATCAGGGCTCTTGCATTATCATCAAGTGTGTAGCCGGATGTTATATCGGGTTGGCTGATCACCGAAAACTGGATCATTCCAAAGGATGTGGTCAGCTTTTTTATATGGTCCAGGTTGATTGCGGGTATTTCATAATGCAGTTTAATTTTCCCTTCAGCCAGTTGCTCAAACAATATCGCATGGGCAATAGCCGCATTTTCCCAGGCAGAGGATGCCATCAGGTGTAATCCGTTTGAACTAATCTGCTGTCTTCTTTGTTCATCTCCCAGGAGAGAACATACCGCTGCTGCTAATTGGGCAGAGTCCCTGAAATCAATAATGATACCCCCATCTTCCTTCAATACTTCTTTCGCATGAGGAATGGGCGTTGAGATAACAGCACAACCACAACTGATGGCATAGGCAAAAGTGCCGCTTACGGCCTGGTTGGGATCTTTGGAAGTAAAAAGATAGATATCGGTCAATTGTAAATAGTCGAGTAATTCAGAGAGTGGCAGAAATTTATTGATGAATAATACATGATCGTTTAATTGCAGCTCATCGATCCTCTTTTCAAGCATTTGCCGGTACTGCTCTCCTTCCTGCTTTACAACAGAGGGATGCGTTTTACCAATGATAAGAAATAAAACATCCGGGTATTGCGCTACAATAGAAGGCAACGCCTCCACTGTTGTCTCCAGGCTTTTTCCGGAACTCAGTAATCCGAAAGTAGAAAGCACTTTTCTGCCAGAAAGATTATAGTGCTCCTTCAGCAGCATCTTGTCTGCATGGGGCACCAGGTGGGTGCCGTGCGGTATCACAGAGATCTTTTCAGGGGCCACTCCATATTCACTAATAAGTATCTGCTCTGAATTAAGTGTCATTACAATAACAGCAGCAGCTAAACTGGTAAGCCCCTTAACTTTCTGCTGTAAAATGCTGCCTGGTCCGGGCAACACAGTGTGGAAAACGATCAGCACTGGTTTCGCCAGGCCGTACATAAAAGAAATAAGCCGTTCGTCGTTCTCAACAAACAACCCAAACTCATGCTGTAAGAGTACCAGCTGTATCGCCGGCGTATCATTAATGATTTGCTGCATGTGTCTGAAAGAAGTTGGCTCATCAGTATTGATGATATACTGTACTTCTCCGGGATAAGTGTGTTGCTCAGTGGCTGTTTCCAGGGCACAGATGCGCAGGCTGAAAGAATGACCAAATTTCTTGTGTAAGGCCAGCACGAGGTCCTGCGAATAG
>JAEUVL010000487.1 GCA_016786965.1 Chitinophagaceae bacterium | reverse complement strand
CACTTTTTCCTGGTGATAGCAGGGGCTGCTGTAAAGCTGGTGTCTGATTATGCTAAACTGCAGCAGCGCATGGCTGAAACTGCAAAAGAAAAAGCCGAAGCGGAATTGAACTTTCTGAAGTCGCAGATCAATCCTCATTTTGTGTTTAATTCATTGAATGCTGTTTATTTCCTTATTCATAAAGACAACAGCGCCGCGAGGGATGCCCTGCATACGTTTTCTGAAATGCTCCGCTATCAGTTGTACGAAATGAATGGTGAAAAAGTGCCGGTTGAAAAAGAGATACGCTACCTGCGGGATTATATCGAACTGCAGCAATTGCGTAAGGATGAAAAGTATTCGGCCGAATTCAACGTTTCTCCGGCAGTAAGAAATTTTTCTATTGAGCCGCTCCTGCTGATACCATTGGTGGAGAATGCGTTCAAGCATATATCACATCATACAGATAAAGTAAATGAGATAAAGGCTTCCATGGATTTTGCCAATGGCCGGTTTTCTTTTCTTATAGAGAACTCAACTGATAATGGAACGGTGAAAGAGCAACCTGGTGGTATCGGCTTGGCAAATGTTCAGCGAAGACTTGAACTTTTGTATCCCGGTAAGCATGAGCTGACCATCCGTAACAGCCCCGGAAATTTTATGGTATCACTAAATCTTCAATTGCATGATAATTAACTGCATCATCATCGACGATGAACCCCTGGCAAGAAAAGGATTAGAAGAATATATCAACGACGTGGATTTTTTGCATTTAGCCGGGACGTTTGATAATCCGCTGAAGGCAACAGAGCTGATTGGCAAAGGGGAAGTACAACTTCTTTTCCTGGATATACAAATGCCGAAGATAACGGGGTTGGATTTCTTTAAGACCCTGCAACATCCGCCACCGGTAATCTTTACGACCGCTTACCCACAGTATGCACTGGAAGGCTTTGAAGTGAATGCCCTGGATTACCTGGTAAAACCCATTTCCTTCGACCGCTTTTTAAAAGCGGCCATGAAAGCCAAAGAGTATTATGAAATGCGGGAAAAGAATGTGGTGACAGCAGACGATTCGGATTATTTCTTTATTAAGGCGGATAGTAAA
>JAEUVL010000446.1 GCA_016786965.1 Chitinophagaceae bacterium | reverse complement strand
GGTGCCAGCAAAACTGGTAGTCTTTTACTGGTGCCATTATTCCGAGCAGCCTTGTATCACCAAAGAACTCCTCGGTCAGCTCTTTGGTATCCAGCACCAATTTATTGCTGCGTTCGGCCATATGAAGGTTTGATTAGTTGGACAAATCCTCTACAAGTTACTAATTAGAACTCAACCGTTGTTTCCAATACTTCGGTTCCTCTTTTGTATTTCACTTTTACTTTATCGCCCTTCTTGAATTTACCCAGCGACTGCATATAATTTTCCAGGGAAGCAGTGGTATAGTCTCCTATTTGTAAAATAATGTCTCCGGCTTTCAACCCGGCTTTTTGTGCAGGTTTACCATCCGTTACCCCATCGGCTTTCACACCCGTACCAGCAAATGTATAATCCGGCATGATACCCATGGACACACTGAACCGGGCGGAAGTGGTGGTTTGCGTTTCTCTTGTTTTGGTGAAAGCAAGCTTACCTCTGTTATTAAGTGCTTCAATTACTTTCAATATATGACCGATAATTATTTGCTCACCGACATAGTTGATCTTATCTGCATCATCAGATGGCTTATGATAATCTGAATGCAGTCCGGTGAAATAAAAAAGTACGGGTATGTCTTTCCTGTAAAAAGAGGTATGATCGCTAGGACCGGTGCCACTGCTATCTATTTTTATATTTAACTCCGATAATACAATGGCTCTTCCGGTATAAGGAGGAGCATATGGCTCAAATTGCCAGAACTCCGGCCATTGTGGCGAAGTCCCATATCCACCAATAGTCAGCACTTTGGTGCTATCGTTCAGCCTTCCCACCATGTCCATATTGATCATATAGTTCACCGTCTTCAGATCAATGGTCGGGTTTTCGGTAAAATACTTGGAGCCATATAAACCCAGTTCTTCACCGGAAAAGGCAATGAACAGGTAATTATTGTTAGTCGCCTTGGATGCTTTCAGCTTCCTGGCCAGCTCTATCAGCGCAGCGGTGCCGCTGGCATTATCATCTGCGCCATTGTGAATGGCTGGTTCATGAGCAGCGTGTCTTGAATTGCCGTCTTCTCCATATCCCAGGTGATCGTAGTGGGCCCCCAATATAACAGTAGTGGCTGCTTTATTATCAATATAGCCGATCACATTGTGCCCGATCCTGTTCAGTACGCTTATACCCGTCCGCAGTTTGATATTTAGCGTTGCTCCATTATCGGTAAAATGCTTTTTTGCAGGTGCCTTTGCCACATATAATACCGGGATGCTCAATTGCTCCGACTTGTCTTTTTTATCAAAAGCCAGTTTATCATCTATAGCGGAAGAATTATATAATATAATGGCAGAGGCCCCTTTATCTTTTGCCTTTTTTGAATTGGTGCGGATATAATCCGCCAGGTCGAAATGCGGATTGTTCTTATTTTCTTCCAGGGTTTCTTTCAGATCAAAAAACCAGGGCATATCA
>JAEUVL010000384.1 GCA_016786965.1 Chitinophagaceae bacterium | reverse complement strand
AGCGCTGGACAAAGTAAAAGTCAAGGTTTCTTTCAATGAAAAGATGGATGAGACCACTGAATTGTGTGAATACATTATTCCTACTCATCATTACCTGGAAAGCTGGGGAGATGCAGAAGCAAAGACCGGTTATGTAAGCTTTCTTCAACCCACTATTTATCCTTTATTCAAAACCCGCCCTTATCAAACCTCTTTGTTGAAATGGAGCGGTAACAATACTGACTACGAAACCTATTTCAAAGCCTATTGGACCAGCAAGCTCGGATCTGATATGGCGTTCAATAAAGCATTGCAGGACGGTATTTCTGAAACACCATCTGCACCGTCTGCCGGATCTTATGGCGGGGGTGGTGTGTCCGAAGCGGCAGCCGCTATCGCCGGTTACAAAAAAGCCAGCGGAGCAGAAGTTGTACTTTATCAAAAAGTGTCTATCGGCACTGGTTCACAGGCTGGTAACCCCTGGTTGCAGGAATTACCTGATCCTGTTTCAAAGGCTACTTGGGACAACTATGCGCTGATCTCCATTTCCAAAGCCAAAGAACTTGGTATCAAGTTGGATAATGACTATGAGTATTATCCGCAAAAGCCAACGATTGAATTAACAGTTGGCAAGAACAAGATCAAATTACCAGTACTTGTTTTCCCTGGTATGCAAGCTGATACCATCGGGGTGGCAGTAGGATATGGAAGAAATGAAGCGCTGGGCGTAACCGCTGCGGGTGTGGGAGTGAATGTGTATCCGTTAGCCTCTTTCAATGGTACCACGGTAGACTATCATGCCACAGGTGCCACCGCCACCAACCTGCATGAGTCTTATAAGATCGCTCAAACTCAAAAACATAATTCTTACGAACATCGTGAGGAGGTAGTAAGAGAAACTACACTGGCCGCCTTTAAAGCAAGGCCAAATGTGATCCCTGAATTCAGTAATGAGTTGCGGGATGCCTTTTACAAGAATTCTAACGGAGATTTCAAACAAGCTACGTTATATCCACAGCATGAGCAGCCCGGCATTAAGTGGGGCATGAGTATAGACATGAATGCCTGCTTTGGTTGCGGAGCCTGCGTAGTGGCCTGTCATGCGGAGAATAACGTACCGGTGGTAGGTAAAAGCGAAGTGCTGCGTTTCCATGATATGCACTGGCTGCGTATCGACCGCTATTTTGTATCAGATGAAAAGAACCCCGACGATCTGAAAGGGGTGGTGTTTCAACCGATGCTTTGCCAGCACTGCGATAATGCTCCCTGTGAGAATGTTTGCCCGGTAGCAGCTACTAACCACAGTGCAGAAGGGTTGAACCAAATGACCTACAACCGTTGTATCGGTACAAGATATTGTGCCAATAACTGTCCTTTCAAAGTACGTCGTTTCAACTGGGCCGATTATACAGGAGCTGACAGCTTCCCGAATAACCGTGACCAGAAACTGGTAGGTAAATTGGATAGTGTGATAGAACAAATGAACGACGATCTTACCCGCATGGTGCTTAATCCTGATGTAACGGTACGTTCAAGAGGGGTGATCGAAAAATGTTCTTTCTGTGTACAGAAGTTACAGGCAGCCAAACTGGATGCGAAAAAAGATAATCGTCCGCTGAAGGATGGTGATGCGAAAACGGCTTGCCAGACGGCTTGTCCTTCTAATGCCATCGTATTCGGAAATGCCCATGATAAAGACAGTCAGTTAACAAAGACCCGTGAGGAGAATAAGCAACGGAGCTTCCATGTACTGGAGCAATTGCATGTGTTGCCCAACATCAGCTACCTGGCCAAAATCCGCAATACGAACGAAGAAGATCATTACTGGGGCGGTGAGCATGGCGGAACGGCCCATGAGGGTGAGCATAAGGCAGAGGGTGGACACAAAGCAGAAGATGGACATAAGGCAGACAGCACATTGCCATCTGCACCCAAAGCTGCGGAAGCAGGACATTAAACACTGCTCCTAAAAGATGAGCAGCGAATGGGACGATGAACGGAGCGCCGAAACAGGTGATGCCCAAAGAACAGAACGCTGGCAAACAAAAAAGAAAAGGTTTTTAGATACTGTGAAGTTGAATTTGGGATTTGTTCGAAGAACTCGTTGAGGAATTTATTTTTTGGAATTTTTTATAATCAATTATGTCATTACTCAGGTACGAATCACAGGTAAGACCACCACTGGTGGATGGCGATAAGGATTACCACCAGGTAACGGAAGACATTTGCCGTCCGGTGGAAGCCAAGCCCTCCAAACTCTGGTGGATAGGATTTCTCATTTCCGTGGCCTTGCTCATCTTTGGTATTATCTCTGTTACGATGGAGGTGATCTATGGTACAGGCCAGTGGAACCTTAACAAGACCGTGGGTTGGGGATGGGACATCACCAACTTCGTATGGTGGGTAGGTATTGGTCACGCCGGAACACTGATCTCAGCGATCTTATTACTGTTCCGTCAGGGCTGGAGAACGGGTGTGAACCGGGCTGCGGAAGCGATGACGATCTTTGCGGTAATGTGTGCGGGACAGTTCCCCATCTGGCACATGGGCCGTGTGTGGAATGCCTTTTTTGTACTGCCTTACCCAAACACAAGAGGTCCGCTGTGGGTAAACTTTAACTCACCCCTGTTGTGGGACGTATTTGCGATATCAACTTATTTCACCGTTTCTTTATTATTCTGGTATTCTGGTTTGTTGCCTGACCTGGCCACCTTGCGTGACAGGGCAAAGAAGAAATGGGCTAAAATGTTCTATGGTGTGGCTGCCTTTGGCTGGACAGGTTCTACAAAACACTGGCAACGGCATGAAGCTCTTTCACTGGTGTTGGCGGGTTTAAGTACCCCGCTGGTATTGTCTGTGCACACGATAGTATCCTTCGACTTTGCCACATCGGTAGTACCGGGCTGGCATACCACCATCTTCCCGCCTTACTTCGTGGCAGGGGCCATCTTCTCAGGCTTTGCAATGGTTCAAACTCTGTTAGTAGTAACGAGAAAAGTGCTGGGACTGGAAGATTATATTACAATTGAGCATATTGAGGTAATGAATAAGGTAATCGTACTTACTGGGTCTATTGTAGGTATTGCGTACCTGACTGAGCTGTTCATGGCCTGGTATTCGGCGGTAGAGTATGAGAATTTTGCTTTCTTTGAAAACAGGCTGAACCTGAACAGCCCTTATGGATGGAGCTACTGGCTGATGATGGGTTGTAATGTATTATCACCACAGATATTCTGGTTCAGGAAAATGAGAAGGAACCTGTTCGTTACTTTCTTCATGTCTATCCTGGTAAATATTGGTATGTGGTTCGAACGGTTTGTTATCATCGTAACCTCAGTATACCGCGACTATCTACCCAGCGCCTGGAGTACGTATTACACCCCTACCATTTGGGAGGTTGGATTCTACCTTGGAACCTTTGGTTTGTTCTTTACCTGCTATTTCCTTTTCTCCAAATTCTTCCCGGTAATTGCAATAGCGGAGATCAAACATATATTGAAACGGAGCGGCGAGAATTACAAAGAGAAAATGGAAGATATAGAGAAGAAGGATACAGAAGGATTTGCGCATGAACAGGAACATGATCACTAAATTGATTAAGATAAGAGGAACAGGAATTTTATTATTTGGAATTTTATAAAGTATGAGTGTAAAAAAATTTGTAACAGGCTGTTTTTATGACGAGGCGGTATTATTTCCTGCCGTTAAAAAGACACGCCGTGCCGGGTACAAGATCCATGATGTGTTTACACCGTTTCCGATCCACGGATTGGATAAAGCCATGGGCCTAAGGGATACCAGCCTGCACACTGCCGGTTTTATATATGGTATTACGGGTACTGCTACGGCCGTTGGATTTATTACCTGGGCTTTGACGATTGACTGGAAGCTCAATTTTGGTGGTAAACCATTCTTTGCATTACCGGCATGGATACCTATTACGTTTGAGTTAACAGTATTGTTTGCTGCGGTAGGCATGGTGCTTACTTTTTGTTACCTGTGCCAGTTGGCGCCTTTTGTAAAGAAAGACCATTTCAATCCCCGTTCCACAGATGACACATTTGTAATGGCTTTGGAATGTACTGATAAAACGAATGAAGCAGAAGCAATGAGTTTCCTGCAAAGTATTGGTGCCACCAATGTGCAGGTACAGTACAAAGAAACAGGCTGGTGGCTTGGCCGGTACGACAAAGACACTAAGCGGTTTGAAAAGAAAGCAGAAGTGGAGGCGGCCCATTAAGCCCTTATCCGGCACTGTGGGAAATGGAATTTAATATTTGGGATTTAAATAAATGATGATGAAAAAACTTTGGAGTATAGCAGGTTTGGCAGCACTGGTTTTGCTGGTCGTAAGTTGCGGTGGTCCCCGCAGGAATCCTGGGCGGGCTTATATGCCGGATATGGCCTATAGCCGTGCTTATGAAACCTATGCCAGCACCGAGAACCTGAAAGCTAAAGGCATTAACTATACAGCTATGCCGGTGAGTGGAACGATGGCCCGCGGCGAAATGCTGTTTACCTACCCCTATGCTAACGACTCGGCCGGGTACGCAAATTCTTCCAATGTAAAGAATCCACTGAACCCAGATAGTATCGATATGGTGGAAGCAGAAAGAAAATACCTGATCTATTGCGGAGTTTGTCATGGTGCCAAATTGGATGGTAATGGTCCTTTATGGAAAGATGGAGCAGGACCATTTCCCGCTGCGCCTAAAAGTTTTATGGCAGATGATATGAAGAAGATGACCGAAGGAACTATGTATCACTCTGTAACCTACGGTAAGAATACAATGGGGAGTTATGCTTCGCAACTGAATGTACATGACCGCTGGGGAGTGATCGCTTATATTAAAAAGAAGCAGGGTGGCGGTGCGGCTACCGCTGACAGTGCAAAAGCAACAGCTCCCAAAATGGATACAGCAGCTGTAAAAACAGGAAAGTGATTCCGGCAAAGACCGGTTATTTAGGAATTTCATAAAAGAACACTGATGTCAATAAAAGAAAAATTTGTAGTTAGCAAGCGGTACAACACGATATCAATCGCCCTGATGTTGTTGGGTATTGTAGCTATTGCCGGTTTGTACTTCACTACTCATGGCGGAAAGGGAACTCCCGAAGAAAAGGCTGTTGCCGATGCCCGTTTTTGGGCCAGCCTGTTGCAAAACAGCGTTTATTTCTTATTGGTGGTAAATGCTTCGATGTTCTTTATCTGCGCCACTACACTGGCATGGGGCGGCTGGCAAATGGCTTTTCGCCGGGTGCCGGAAGCGATCTCCGCCGTGGTACCTGTAATAGGTGTCATTGCCCTGGCTATACTTTTAGCCATTGCCTTCGGAAGCAACCATACTATTTTTCACTGGACAGATGCCAAGCATGTGGAGCATGATAAAATATTGAACTTCAAAAAAGGGTTTTTAAATAAGAATTTCTTTGCTGTAATGACAGTGTTGACTGTAGTGGGATGGTCATTGCTGGGTTGGAAGATGCGAAAATTGTCACGTAGCCTGGATGACAAACCACTGGCCACCATTGCTGAAAGAAAAAAATATATCTGGAACAATACCGTTTGGGCGGCGTTATACATAGTAGTGTTCGCACTTACCGTGATGTCTTCTATCCCCTGGCTCTGGCTGATGAGTATCGATGCACACTGGTACAGCACCATGTATAGCTGGTACACTTTCGCCAGTACGTTTGTGGCAGGTATGTCGCTCATTGCGTTGTTTGTAGTGTATTTGAAAAACAAAGGTTATCTGGAATATACCAACCAGGAGCATGTGCATGATATTGGTAAGTTCATGTTTGCGTTTTCCGTGTTCTGGACTTACTTATGGTTCTCCCAGTTCATGCTTATCTGGTATGCGAATATTCCAGAGGAAACAACTTACTTTAAGTCGAGAGCCTATGGTCCTTACAGCGGAGTGTTTTGGTTCATGTTCATTATCAACTTCATTGCTCCGTTGCTGATATTAATGAGAAGAGGGTCAAAGAGGAATTATACGATCCTCACTTTTATGGCCGTGCTGATCATCTTTGGTCACTGGATGGATATTTACCAAATGGTATTTCCCGGTCCGATGACCGATCCTAAGTCAGAAGAAACACATGTGCCGATGATGTTGTGGGATATGGCAATTGCACTCGGATTTGTTGGCCTTATCATGTATGTGACGGGCAAAGCCCTGAGTAAGGCACCGCTGCTGGCTAAAAACCATCCTTTTGTAAAAGAGAGTGTGATTCACCATACATAAAAGGAAAGATTACAGGTTTTATATTGTTTAGTTAGGAGTGTATAATTGAATTTGAAAGTGTTGGAATTTTATTATTTGGAATTTAGAAAATAGATTATGCAAACATTGTTCATCGTTGCAATTTTAGCGCTGGGTTTCCTGATCACTTTTCAGATAGCCAAAGCCAGTGAATATGTAGCCGTATTGAGAGGAGAGGAAAGAGCCCGTAAGCAAACCAACCGGATCAATGGGTTTTTATTGCTCGCCTTTCTTATTATTGGGCTTATAGGGGTATATTATTGTAACCAGAAGCTGAAAGGAAAGATACTGGGAGCACCAGCCTCTGATCATGGAATACTGGTGGACAGGATGCTGTACATAACTCTTGCGCTTACATTTATTGTATTCCTTATTACTCAAATAGCTCTTTTCTGGTTTTCTTATAAATACCAGGAATCAGATAAAAGGAAAGCATATTACTATCCACATAATAATAAGCTGGAAATGATCTGGACGGTAATCCCTGCAATTGCCCTTACTATCCTTGTTGGTTTTGGTATCTTTTATTGGTTCAAGATCACCGGGGATGCACCAAAGGATTCTATGGTGGTAGAAGTGGTGGGTAAACAGTTTGGCTGGGAATTCCGCTACCCGGGTAAAGACGGCATTTTAGGAAAAAAATATTTTAAGAATGTAGATCCTGCCGGAGGTAATCCCGCCGGTCAGTTGTGGGATGATCCTGCAAACCACGACGATATTTTCATGGAGCAGGAGATGCACCTGGTGGTAAACAAGCCGGTAAAACTGGTGATCGGAGCAAAAGATGTGATACATGATGTGGGCCTCGCCCATTTCAGGATGAAGATGGACGCAGTACCAGGTACTCCCACTACGATGTGGTTCACCCCGCTGTACACTACCAAAGAAATGAAAGAGAAAACCGGTAACCCGGATTTTGTGTATGAATTGTCCTGCGACCAAATGTGTGGCAAAGGGCACTACAGTATGAGAGGTGTGATTGTTGTGGAAACACAGGCTGAGTTTGATGCGTGGATGGCAGGTAAAAAACCCCAGTATTATACTGCTAACCCTGACAAAGACCCTTCAGCAAAAAAGGATACCATGGCTACTAAGCCATTAGCTGTAGTAGCTGGCGGAAAATGATAAAAGGAACTGAGAACAAAAGACAACCACAGTTGTCATAAAAATAAAGAAGATTATGAGCGAAGCATTGCATGTACATCCCGAAGTGATTACGACACATGAAGTTCATCATGATGAGCACGGCCATGGCCATCACCAGGAAACGTTTATTTCGAAGTACGTTTTCAGTATGGATCATAAAACGATCGGGAAACAATTCCTGATCACAGGTATCATCTGGGCAGTCATCGGCGGATTGTTTTCAGTATTGTTCCGTTTGCAACTGGGCTATCCTGATCAATCTTTTCCTATCCTGGAAACGTTCTTTGGTCATTGGGCTAAAGGCGGACAAATCCAGCCGGAGTTTTATTATGGACTAGTAACCATGCACGGTACTGTGCTTGTATTCTTTGTATTGACAGCTGGTTTGAGTGGCACCTTTGCCAACCTGCTAATTCCACTGCAGATCGGAGCCAGGGATATGGCCTCGCCTTTTTTGAATATGCTGTCTTACTGGTTCTTCTTTCTTGCCAGCATTGTAATGCTTTCTTCCATCTTCATACATACCGGACCTGCTTCCGGTGGCTGGACAATGTACCCACCACTGAGTGCTTTGCGGCAGGCAGGTGAAGGGCAACGATTAGGAACTGACCTCTGGCTGATAAGTATGGCATTGTTCATCGTATCATCACTGCTGGGAGGTCTTAACTATATTTCTACTATATTAAACCTTCGTACAAAAGGGATGAGCATGACCCGGATGCCGCTTACTATCTGGGCAATGTTCTTTACGGCGGTACTGGGTGTATTATCTTTCCCAGTGTTGTTGTCTGGTGCTATCCTGTTATTGTTCGACCGTAACCTGGGCACCAGTTTCTACCTGAGCGATATTGTCATAAATGGTGAGATATTACCAAACGAAGGAGGAAGTGCCATCCTGTACCAGCACTTGTTCTGGTTCCTTGGCCACCCCGAGGTGTATATCATTCTGCTGCCGGCCATGGGTATGGTGTCGGAAATTCTATCGGTCAATTCCCGAAAGCCGATCTTCGGATATATGGCGATGCTGGGTTCATTATTTGCTATCGCTATTCTCGCCTTCCTGGTATGGGCGCATCATATGTTTGTTACGGGGCTAAACCCCTTCCTGGGGTCGGTCTTTGTATTGCTAACGCTACTGATTGCGGTACCGTCAGCTATTAAGGTATTTAACTGGCTCACTACCTTATGGAGAGGTAATATCCGCTTTGCCCCATCTACCTTGTTTGCGATCGGCTTTGTAAGTTTATTTATATCGGGTGGTTTGACAGGTATCTTCTTAGGCAACTCTACTATTGATATTCACCTGCATGATACAATGTTCGTAGTGGCTCACTTCCATATTGTGATGGGAGTAGCTTCCTTCTTTGGAATGTTTGCCGGTGTGTATCATTGGTTCCCAAAGATGTTTGGCCGCTATCTGAACAGTACCCTTGGTTATATCCATTTCTGGGTAACCATGGTAGGAGCCTATCTTATTTTCTGGCCGATGCACTACCAGGGATTGGCAGGTATTCCCCGCCGCTACTTGGATAAGAGGGGCTGGTCATCCTTTAATAATTTCACCGAGCTGGATAAAATGATCACCATCGTTTCCATCATCGTATTTGCGGTGCAACTGATGTTTGTGTTCAACTTCTTCTATTCTATTTTCAAAGGAAGAAAAGTGACCACACCAAACCCATGGGGTGCCAATACGCTGGAGTGGACCACACCTATTCGCCCGGGACATGGTAACTGGGAAGGAGAGATCCCTGAAGTACACCGCTGGCCATATGATTATGCTAAAGATGGAAGAGACTTTATCCCGCAGACAGAGCCGGTGGGTGAGCATGAGAGTAAACATTGATGTGAGAAGTGCGAAAATGAGATACAGCCTATTTGTTTGAAATATCCTTGCGGAAATGAAATGCCGAGTTTGACGGGAGGTAGAAGGAGTTCAACAATTGATGAGTAGCGAACGTGACGATGAAGTGTGCGACGCAACAGGCGATGATCAGGGAACAGTAGACAGGAACATAATTTTTATGTTCATTATATAATTGCGAAGGCGGATGAAGAAGATCAAGGATTATTTACAATTAATGAAGCCTTCGCTGAGTATCATGGTGGTGTTCAGCAGTATAATGAGCTTTGCTTTGACGAAAGGCTCAGAAGACTATGTGAGTTTTTGGAAGATGGTACTATTGCTCTTTGCAGGAGGGATGTTGGTTACGGGCAGTGCTAATGCCATCAACCAGGTAGTGGAAAAAGATACCGATGCGCAAATGAAACGAACATCCACGAGGCCGGTAGCGGCTGGCAGGATGAGTGTGGAAGAAGGATGGGCCTTTGCAATTATAACAGGTGCCATCGGAGTGTTTGTGCTGGGTTATTATTTTAACTGGTTGACGGGAGGCCTGGCAGCGTTTAGTTTGTTTTTGTACGCCTTTATTTATACGCCATTGAAGAAAGTAAATTCAATAGCAGTGTTGATGGGGGCGGTACCAGGTGCTCTTCCGTGTTTGATTGGCTGGGCCGCCGGGGATGACAAACTGTCGATTGGCGGATGGATACTGTTTGCGTTTCAGTTTTTTTGGCAATTCCCTCATTTTTGGGCGATTGCCTGGGTGGCGCACCGGGATTATTCTGCTGTCGGCTTTAAGTTGTTGCCAGCCGATGAAGGACCGACAAAGTTTACAGCGTTGCAAACTATTGTTTATTCGCTGTTGCTGGTGCCGGTTACATTGCTTCCGTTTTTTACAGGAATGTGCAGCTATGAAGATATGCAGGGAATGATAGGAGTGGGATTGATCATACTGGCGAACGGATTCATGATTGGCCGGTGTGTGAACCTGTACAGGAACATGGATGTGCCGTCTGCGAGAAAAGTGATGTTTGGGAGTTATATGTATTTACCCGTGGTGATGCTGGCAATGTTGCTGAGTAAAGCACCCCTGGTATAAGGACTGATAAGCTGGATTTTTTAACTAGGAATTTTAATATAACATGGCAGGAGCAGTGGGTATGGAGACTAAAAAGAAGATGCACCCTCAGAAGTTCACACTCTGGGTAGCTATCGCAAGTATTGTGATGATGTTTGCAGGGCTAACAAGTGCATTTATTGTGAAAAGCAACCAGGTAAATTGGAAACC
>JAEUVL010000366.1 GCA_016786965.1 Chitinophagaceae bacterium | reverse complement strand
CGCTCAAACACTCTTCTTTGCGCCAGCTTAATATCATTACGGTTGCCCAGTCTCGGATCATCTTTTACAGTTACGTATGTGGAGTCACTGGCACGGGCATAGCTCATTACTAATTTGTAGGTGCCGGGCAATACCTGGAAGCCGCCAGGCTCAGGAGCACCCGGTGCAGGCTTGGCCGATCCTGGCTGGCGAACACCTTTCTCTTCCATACCCCAGTACATCCGGTTGAAGCCCGTATCAATACTCCACCGCAGCGCACGGATGAGTTCATTGTTAGCATTGTATATTCTTACAGTAGCACTGTCTCCTCGTCCACCACCGCCCCCGGCAAAGCGGCCACCGCCACCTCTTCCGCCACCACCGCCTTGCGGAGCGGCTGGTGCAGCTGCTTGTGCAGCAGGTTGTTTACTGGCAGAGTCAGCAGCCATCTTTGGCTTATTGATAAAAAATGAAACGGCCGCTCCCCGGCGTCTGTTCTCCGCATCCCACAGTCCGTAAGTGCTCCATTCATATCCAGGTGCGGCTTTGTATTGTGCCTGCACTGCATCAGGTGCAGGAAACGCTGTAATGGGTGAAGCAAGGGCCTGCCCTTTCATAGCAGCCAGTTTACGCAGCGGACGAATATCATCCAGCACCCACAAGGCACGGCCAAAAGTCGCAATTACAAGATCAGCTTCTCTTTCCTGTATCGCCAGGTCATACGTCGAAACAGACGGATAGCCATTTTTCCATTGCTCATAAGTAAGCCCATTGTCCAGGCTTACCCAAAGCCCATGCTCGGTACCAAGAAAGATCAGGTTCGGCTCCGCAGGGTCCTGTATCATACATAAAGCATAGCCTCTTACTTTATTTTCATCAGCCATGCGGGTCCATGTTTTTCCATGATCGGTTGTTCTGAAAAAATAAGGTTTGAAATCGCCGCGGCGGTAGTCGTTCGCCACCACAAATGCTTCACCCGCATTATGCCGGGAAGCAACGATCTGGGGTATCCAGCAACCCACGGGCAACCCAGGGATCTTTCCACGGAAATTGGTCCACGTTTTTCCACCATCTCTAGTCAGTTGCACATTGCCATCATCAGTACCTATCCAAACAGTGCCATTCTCTTTGGCCGAAGGCGCAATGGTTAAAATACACCCGTATGTTTCAGCACCCGTGATGTCCATTGTCAGTCCCCCAGTATTTTGAAACGCTTTGATGCGGTTCGTATCATTCATTGTCAGGTCGGGAGAAACCGTTTCCCAGTTCACACCTTTATCATTGCTCTTATGCAGGAACTGGCTGCCGAAGTAGATGGTTTGCTTATTGAACGGATCTTGCGCAATGGCAGAATTCCAGTTGAAGCGCAGCATCAGGCCGGGGTCCAGTGCCGGTGGTTTGATGAACCAGCCTTCGCCGGTTTTCCAGTTCCTTCTTCCCACATTACCGCCCTGGCTCATGCTATACACCCAACTGGCATCTTCCGCATCAGGCATTACATCAAAGCCATCACCACCACCAACATTGTTCCAGTAGTAGTTGCGGATGCCACCGTTGGTCCAGGTATAAGCAGGGCCATGCCAGCTCCCGTTGTCCTGCATACCACCCATTACATTATACGGCATTTCATTGTCCACGTTGATGTGATAAAATTGCCCAACAGGGATCTTTTCATCAAAGATCCAGTTCTTACCCCTGTCTCTTGATATACCGATACCGCCATCATTCCCTTCAATGATATGGTTGGGATCAAGCGGGTTGATCCACCAGGCATGGTGGTCCGGATGAATACCAGAGTAAGGGATCATCGTGGAGAATGACTTACCACCATCCTCACTGAAGGTGATGGTGCTGTGCACATCATAAATACGGTTCTCGTTTTGCGGGTCCACATATATTTCCTGGTAGTAAAAAGGCCTGTCCGTTACCTGGTCGGGATTACTGTTCACCAATGTCCATTTAAAACCACCATCATCACTTTTATACAACCCGTTCTTAGCAGCCTCCACTTTTGCATATACTCTCGAAGGCATACTGCGGGCAAAAGCAATACCGATACGGCCGAGTTGACCATCAGGCAATCCATCTTCTTTAGAAAGTTTTTGCCAGTTCTTTCCTCCGTCCACAGTAATGTATAAACCGCTGCCGGCACCACCACTGGTAAGGTTCCAGGGGGTACGGCGAAACTGCCACATGGCAGCAATGAGTTTGTTAGGATTAGAAGGGTCCATCACCAGGTCGGCACAGCCCGTCGTATCATTAGTATATAAAATCTTGTTCCAGGTTTCACCACCATCTGTTGATTTGAATACCCCTCTTTCGCTGTGTTCAGCGTAAGGGTTGCCAATGGCGGCTGCATAAATTGTATTGGCATTGGATGGATCGATCACAATACGGTGGATGCAAACAGTTTTATCAAGCCCCATTTTCTTCCAGGTCTTGCCCGCATCCAGGGTACGGTAAATGCCCGCACCCAGGTTCAGTGAGTTACGGGGATTGCCTTCGCCCGTGCCTACCCATACTACAGAAGGATTAGATTGCTGAATGGCAATAGCGCCAATATTTTGGATCGGCTGTTCATCAAAAACAGGTGTCCAGGAATGACCACTGTTCTCTGTTTTCCATACACCACCAGAGGCAGCGCCCACGTAGATCGTATTGGGGTTATTAACTATAGCATCAATAGCCGTTACCCGGCCACTCATACCAGCGGGACCAATATTGCGGGGTTTCCAGTTTTTGAATTGGGAAAGAGAGATTTTTTGAGCCGTTGCAGAGAAAGCATACAAAAGAACAAGAAGCAGTAATGGTTTTTTATACATACCGGTAAGTTTTGGAATCCTAAACTTACTGATAAAGCCAGCGCTGGCAAAGAAGATTATATAAAAGGTATTGGAACTCCTATGGCTTTACCGGGGGCGTAGTATTAAGCTGCTTCGCTTCCATATAAAGCTTAAGAGCAGCAAGGCCGGTATCAAAATCTTTCCCCATTTGTTTGTCCAGGCTAAAGAAGAGATTGAAGATATTCCAGGGCCGCGGTGTAGCCACTTTAAAATACCAGGTAACAGTAGTGGAATTCTTATCTTTTTCAATAATAGAAAAAGTAGATGCGGCATTGCCTTTTTTGGGTTTGGAAAACTCTATGTTATGTGCTACTGTATGGTTCGGTATCAGTTCAGATATTTCTATCTTCCCCTCACCGGATATTTCAGGGTCACCTTTCCAGGAAGTACTGGCACCCACAGTACCATCGTTGCCGGATTTTGTGTATTGAATCGTCGAATCTTGCTGGTTCCACACAGAAACCCGGTTGAAATTTTCCAGTGACCGAACTTCATTATAGATAGCAGCAGCCGGAGCATTGATAGTAATGGACTTTTCTATCTTTTGATGCGAGGGCAACATAAAAGACAGCGCTGCTGTAGCTGCAAGAAGAGCAAGAAAAAAGAAGAAAAGTAGTCGGGCGAATTTCATCGTAATGTTTTTTTTGCTTTGATCTTAAAAACCTTTCAACGGCGGCTTGTCCCCTTGTTTTTCCGGGTTTAAAATGGCCTTGATAAAACTATCCAGGTTGATGTATTTCTTCGCCACATCCTGTATCATCTTGGACGAAAGTTCGTCAATTAATTTTTGTTTGTTAAGGATGTCCGATGGTTTGCTGCCGTAATAATAAGCATCATACAGGTTGGTCATCCAGAACTGGTTTTGTTTTATTTCCACTTCCAGTTTCCGCTTTTGCTGTTCTTTTATTTTTTCAAGGTCTTCTGCCGTTACCCCGCTTTTAATGATCTTTCTAAGTTCATCCAGCGCAGCTTTTGTCAGGGTGTCCACATTTTCCGGGGCACAGGGAAATGTAATATTGAAAGAAGAATAACTGTAAGGCACCCTGTTCATGCTTCCTGAAGCATTCACCCCGTACACACCACCTTTCTCTTCCCTCAGTTGTTCGGTAAGTTTAATATTCATCAGTTCGGCCAGGCTGCTGAGTGTATAAGCATCCGTGCTGTTGTAGGTAACCGGGGAGGTAAATACCATCGTCACCAGGCTTTTAGGATCTTCTCCTTTTTGAATGACCTTGTCCACTTTTCCAGCTGGTGGACGGATGCCCAGGTCTTTAAATGTTTCTTTTTTGGGCATGGACGGAAGGCTGCCAATATATTTTTCCAGCAATGGCAGTATCGTTTCTTCATTAAAAGAACCTACAAAGAGGAATGTAAAATCACCTGCATTGGCAAAACGTTCTTTGTATAACTGTATGCTCCGGTCCAGGTTGATCTTGTCAAAATCTTCCGGCTTGGGTAGTCCGCCGCCCCGGGGATGGTTTTGTGTCATCATCTTTTGAAACTCGGTGCTGAAATAGATCTGCGGGTTAGCTCCCAGGTTGGCAAACAGTTGCTTTTGTCTGGTTTTAAAAGATTCAAAGGCGTCTTTATCTTTCCGCGGAGCCGTAAAATAAAGATGGATAAGTTGCAAAAGCGTTTCTGTTTCTTTTGGTATAGTGCTGCCATTCAAACCTTCGCTGTAAGATGCTATATTGGGATTGAGAGCAGTGCTTTTACCTTTTAGCATATTGCCGAGGTCGATAGCGGAAAAATTTCCTACTCCGCTTTGCGACACAATAGGTGCTGCATTGATGGCAGAATGATAGTCTGCATCTTTTACCAGCGAATGCCCTCCTTTGCTGAAAGCCCTGAAAATGATCTCATCATTTTTAAAGTTGGTATTTTTTAGTACCACCGTAGCGCCATTCGAAAGTTTTACGGTAGTGGTACCCAGCTCCTCATCCGTTTTGGAACTGATGATCTTGCCCGGTTTCAATTTCGACGCATCCATCAGTGTTGTAGCCAGTACTTTATCCTTGATGGGTTCTATTTTAGCAATATCCACTGCCGACAGCAGGTTTTTTATTTCCTCATCGGAAGGAATTTTTACCCCTTCTTTATCCGGTGCATTCAGTGTTACCACCATATTGTCTTTGGTGATCCATTGTGCAGCCAGCTTATTTACATCTTCAAGTTTTACAGCAGCGAGGTATTGTTTTACAAAATCATACTCCCATTCTATGCCGGGTATCGGCTCATTGATGAGAAAATTATTTACATACTCATCCACATATTTATAGGATTCTTCTTTTTCCCGTTCATTGAATATCCGGTCGTAGAAACTTTGCAATTGTTTTTTCTGCAGGTCAAATTCTGCCTGTGTAAATCCGTACAGGAGAAGCCGCCTGTTTTCTTCCATCAATGCATATAAAGAGCGGGCCATGCCGGTATCGCTTGTATTGGCAGACAACTGAAAAGCATCTTTGGTTCTGGCATAGCTGTTACCATAGTAAGAGCCGGCGCCAACAAACGGAGGGTTTGCTTTCAGTGTCAGCTCCCGCAGGCGGTTATTAAGCATGCCGGTAAAAAGGCGACGGTTCATATACCGGGTATAATCACCAATACTCGTTTCCGGCATAGGGTCTTTTTTAAACATCACTTCTACAGAAGGAAAAGCTGTTTCTTTATCCTTGGCCACTACTGATAAAGTTTCCGTATGGTCTGGTACAGGGAAGACTTCCCTTTTGCGGGGCATGGTTGGTGCGGGTATATCGCTGAAAGTTTCCTTGATCTTTTGCTCCATATCGTTTACGTCAATATCACCAACGATGACGATGGCCTGCAGATCGGGCCGGTACCAGTCTTTGTAAAAACGCCGCAGCGCCGCAGGCGAAAACCTTTCCAGTGATTCTTTGGTGCCAATAGGCAGACGTTCAGCATAGCGGGAGCCGCGGTACTGCACAGGCAGGGTTTGTTTCATCATCCGCTCTTCGGCACCCCGGCTGAGGCGCCACTCTTCTATTACCACTCCTCTCTCTTTTTCTATTTCTACCGAATCGAGTAAGGCATTATGGGCCCAATCTTCAAGTATTTGAAGGCCCTTGTTTACCAGTTCGGGTTTGTCGGTGGGTACAGGCAATATGTATACTGTTTCGTCAAAACTTGTATATGCATTCAGGTCAGCGCCAAATTGCACACCTATACTTTGCAGATAGCTTACCAGTTCATTTTTTGGAAAACGCTTAGTACCGTTAAAATTCATGTGTTCCATAAAATGGGCCAGGCCCAACTGATCTTCCTCTTCTAATACAGAACCAGCATTTACCACCAGGCGCATCTCCACCCTTTTTTCAGGTAATGTGTTGTGGCGTATATAATAAGTAAGGCCATTCGGTAGCCTGCCGATCTTTACTTTAGGATCAAGCGGCATCGGTTGTGCCACATTGATCTGTGCCAGAACTACTGGAGTCATAACCATTGCCGATAGCAATAGCAACCAGAGCTTTTTTACCATTTGCATACAGTAACCTTTTTGGGAAAGTAAATTTATTCCCTTAAGGGGGCTTTTTAAAATAAAAAACTCCCTTTTGGATGAAAGGGAGTTGCAAATGCGAAATCAACTTTTTTGTGTCTAATTGCCAGTGTTCTTCTCTTTGTCATTAAAATTCTTTTCGGCCTCTTTTGCTTTGGCAAAATCCAGTACTACCCCGTTGATACAGTAGCGAAGACCCGTTGGCGGCGGGCCATCATCAAATACATGGCCGAGATGACCTTTGCAACGGCCGCATTGTACCTCAGTCCTTTGCATACCATGGGTATTGTCTGGGGTATAAATAATGCTGCTTTTGCTGATGGGTTCATAAAAACTTGGCCACCCACAGCCACTTTCAAACTTTGTGTCGCTTTTGAATAGAGGGTTGCCGCAGGCAGCACAATAATAGGTACCCACTTCTTTAAAGCTTTCAAACTTACTGGTCCAGGCCCTTTCGGTACCTTTTTGCCGGGCTATGTAATACACATCTGCCGGCAGGATCTTTTTCCACTCTTCTTCGCTCAGGGCCACTTTAGAAGAGTCGGTGGTAGAATAAACAGGGTTTCCTTCCTTTACCAGGTCGGGGTTCTTTTTGGTAGTATCCATTTTTACAGATTTATCAGTAGGTGTGTTGTTTTGAGAAAAACTGCATTGCTGAAGGAGGCCGGTAAGCGCCAAAAGGAGTATTATTTTGGGAAGTGTTGTCATATAACAAGTAACAAATCTACGATAACAAGGTTTGAAGTGGATGTCCGCAGGCAGACAGGGTTAATTCTTAACATTTTAGACAAAAGGTGATTTTGGGCCAAAACTGGTTTCATATGCCAATAAATTGATGCCTCTATATTATATTTGTCCACTCACCAAGACTACGACATACTTATGTTTAATTTGATACTGTTTGGCCCTCCCGGGAGTGGAAAAGGAACACAATCCGATAAATTGGTTGAAAAATATGGATTGATTCACCTGTCCACAGGTAACCTGCTCCGTAAAGAAATAGCAGACAAAACTCCATTGGGGCTGGAAGCAAAAAGCTTTATTGATAAAGGCCAGCTGGTTCCTGATGAAGTCGTGATAGGAATGGTGGATTCATATTTTGACCTGCATAAAGGTGCGCCGGGGTTTCTGTTCGATGGTTATCCCAGAACAGTGGCCCAGGCAGCTGCGCTGGATAACCTGCTGGAGTTGAAGAAGACAGAGATTGAACTGGTGCTTTTCTTACAGGTGGATGAAGATGAACTGATCAAACGGTTGGTACACCGTGGAAAAACATCGGGCCGCAGCGATGATACAGATGAACAGGTGCAGCGTAAACGCCAGGAAGTGTACCGGAAAGAAACCTTGCCGGTAGCTGCCTTTTACACCAGGCAAAACAAAGTGGTCAACATCGAAGGAGTAGGAACCGTGAATGAGATTTTTGAATCGTTGTGCGAAGTGATTGATAAGAAACGTAAATAACCAACTACTATATTTTATATGAAAGCCTTTCACCAAAAGAAAGGCTTTTTTGTTTTACCGGCCACTTTTGTAATTTTCAGCCTTCAAAGCCTTCCATATGAGTATAGAAAAGGAGAATTTCCTTCGTACCAAACTGATTTCTTACCTGCAACGACTGGACCCTGCCACGGCCCCCAAATGGGGCAAAATGAGTGTACAGCAAATGATTGAGCACTATGCCGGCGATGCAGTGCGGAATGCCAATGGGCATCTTAAGACAGACACTATACTTACTCCGCCGGAGCAATTGGAGCGGATGCGTGAATTTATGATGAGTGAAAAGCCTTTTAAAGAAAATACCAGGAACCCGCTGATGGGAGATGAGCCCCGACCGCTCCGCTATAAAACAGTACAGGGAGCCATTGGCGCCTTGCAGCAGGAGTTGATCTTCTTTTTCGAAACATATGAAAAGAACCCCGGGCTGGTTACCCGCAATCCTTTCTTTGGCGATTTGAACTTTGAACAAAATGTGCAACTGCTTTATAAGCATGCACTACATCACCTGCGCCAGTTTGGGGTAGAACCGCTGACGACATAACTACAATACGGGACAGTGATCTTTATTTCTTCAATAACGAATCAGCTTTGGCAAGGCTGCTGATGATAGCCTCTTTTACTTTACTTACTTTCATCTTTTCGCTGGTCAGGTATTTGATGCGTTCTTCTACGTTGTCTTTCATAGAATCAGTACCGAATTCCACCATCCATTTATCCATGGCAAAGTCGGCATAGTTTAAATCGTTCACCAATTTATGCAGCTCTGCTTTCCAGCTGGCAGCTGCCACCTGTGCTTTTTCAGGCAGTGAAGAAAGGGAATCGATCATTCGCTGGGCCGCTTTTTGCACACCTCTTACGGCTCCGATCTTAGGCATTACCTCATCATGGTCCGCCATTACATCCGCATAAAGGCTGTCCTGCTTTGTTTTAGGAATTTCCTTGGTATGACCGCTGTGGCCTTCGTGTTTTTTGTCTTCTTTACTATTATTACAGGCTGCCAGCATAGCAACCATGGCAAAAAGGAGAATTGTTTTTTTCATTGTTGTTTTATATAAAAATTTGTATACTAATTTGGGTCGCTATTATTTTATCCTGAAACTTTCCTACTTATTTCTGCATATCTCATCTCAAAGTTTCGTAATACTCTGTCTTGTCTGTTATGGTATTTTTTTTAGCTAAAGCGGACTGTGAAAACAGATTTAGTATTTCAAGTGAATTTATACTAGTAGTTTAATAATGGCATAAGATAAATTTTTACCGAGTCAAAATTACAAACTCCAATCCAATAAGGCTTAGTAGATTTGCGCTTACTAACGATTCTTTCATGAACAAACTTCAAAACTATATCACCGGGCAATGGATATCTGGCGACGGAGATGGCCAAGTTTTATATAATGCAGTAACCGGCGACCCCATAGCTGCCGCTACTTCAAAAGGCCTGGATTTTAAATCCATGCTTGATTATGGAAGAATGGTGGGTAACCCCGCTCTCCGCAAAATGACCTTTCATGCCCGGGGTAATATGCTGAAAGCACTGGCTCTGCATTTAAGAAACCACCTCGATAAGTTTTATGCTATCAGTTACCAAACAGGTGCCACCAAGGCAGACAGCTGGGTAGATATAGAAGGCGGTATTGGTAATTTATTTGCCAATGCCTCACTTCGCAGAAAATTTCCAGATGATGTTCTTTGTATAGACGGAGAAAGCCATAATCTCAGTAAGAACAATACATTTATGGGAACACATATCCTGGTTCCCAAAGAAGGGGTGGCTATCCATATCAATGCATTTAATTTTCCTGTGTGGGGGATGCTGGAAAAGATCGCCGTGAACTTACTTGCCGGTATGCCTTGTATTGTAAAGCCGGCCACGGTTACATCCTATCTCACTGAAGCAGTGGTGAAAGAGATCATTGCCTCAAAGATATTGCCTGAAGGTGCTTTACAACTCATCTGCGGCAGTGCCGGTGATCTTCTCGATCATGTCACTTCGCAGGATGTAGTAACTTTTACCGGAAGTGCTTCCACTGGATTGCTGCTGAAGTCAAATCCGCGGATACTTAGTGAATCTGTCCCATTTAATATGGAAGCTGATAGCCTGAATTGCATTGTGCTGGGTGAAGATGTGGCACCCGGTATGCCCGAGTGGGATATTTTTATAAAAGAGATTCGGAAAGAAATGACATTGAAAGCTGGTCAACGCTGTACGGGTATCAGGAGAATATTTGTACCCTCCGCTAAAATAGAAGATGTGTGGAAGGCCATCGGTGCATCTTTGTCACAAACAGTGATCGGCAATCCTCTCAACGAAAAAGTTAGAATGGGCTCATTAGCCGGTCAGGCACAACGGGAGGAAGTAAAAGCACAGGTTCAGAAACTGCTGGCGTCATCGCAAATTGTGTATGGTTCATTAGACAGTGTAGAAGTAGTAGATGCCGATGCCGGCAAAGGGGCTTTTCTTTCTCCGGTATTATTAATGAATGATAAACCTTTTACTGCGACCGAAGCCCATGAGGTAGAAGCCTTTGGCCCGGTAAGTACCATCATGCCATATAAAAACATCGATGAAGCAATTGCATTAAGCAAACTTGGCAAAGGAAGTTTGGTCTCCACTATTGTTACAGCCGATCATAAAGAGGCCCGCCAGTATGTGATAGGTGCAGCCACACATCATGGCAGAATATTGGTATTGAATAATGAATGTGCTAAAGAAAGTACAGGGCATGGTTCACCATTGCCCTTATTAGTACATGGCGGCCCTGGTCGTGCAGGTGGTGGAGAAGAGATGGGCGGTATTCGTGGGGTAAAGCACTACTTACAAAGAACAGCTTTACAGGGGTCGCCTTCAACGATCACTGCCATTACAAATGTGTATCAGCCTAATGCCAGGGGGAAAGACCCCGGCAAGCATCCGTTCAAAAAATATTTCGAAGAGCTGGTGATTGGCGACCAGATCATAACAGAGAAAAGAGTGATTACTTCGGAAGACATTGACAGATTTGCTGACTTAAGCGGCGATCATTTTTATGCGCACATAAAAACCACCGACTTTACCGGTACCATGTTTGAGCAGCAGGTGGCCCATGGTTATTTTATTATGAGCAT
>JAEUVL010000350.1 GCA_016786965.1 Chitinophagaceae bacterium | reverse complement strand
GTGTACCGCGACCAATGGAACAGCGTAACGAATGCCTACCGTACCGGGTCATTGAATGCAGAGTTCAAAAAACCGATCGGAAAAAACAATGACTTTATAACCACGGGCTTACAGGTATTGTATGATAAAGCGGGTACTATCGGCTGGACCTCCACTCATGTATTGCCAGTTTTAAATTATCATAAATCACTAAGCAGCGACAAGAATAAATACCTTTCACTTGGCTTTATGGGTGGGTGGGTACAGCGCCGGTTCGATCCTTCAAAAGTAACAACCAACAGCCAATACGATAACGGTACTCTGGGAGAAAATTTTACCAATACACAATACAATTATCTTGATGGGAGCGTAGGGATGAGTTTTAACTCAAATCTGAACTACAATGCCAGTAATAACTTTTTCATTGGTGCTGCGTATCATCATTTCAACAGGCCTAAAACCTCCTTTTACCGCAATGCCAATATTGAATTGCATTCTAAATGGGTATTCTCAGGCGGGCTTCGCTTTGGTGTAACCGACTATGCATATATGACCATCCAGGCAGATCATTCCACACAGGGCGGCTTTACCGAAACAGTTGGTGGCGCTATGTATGGATTGAAACTGGGCGAAGATCCCGACAATCCAGCTTATACCATACATGCCGGTGCATTCCTTCGCTGGAACGATGCGCTAATACCGGTAGTTAAGCTTGATTACAACCCTTTCTCTGTAGCCATCAGCTACGATGTGAATATTTCAAAACTGAAACCTTCGAGTTATGGCCGGGGCGGATTTGAATTATCTATTTCTTACATCGCCTTCCGGAAAGATAAGGGCCAATATTTGCTCTGTCCGAGTTTTTAGTTCGCACCTCCTCCTTTAAGATTCATCCAGTACATTCTGCTTTGCCCCTGATCGGGGTTTGCTTAATTTACATTAGAATTCAATAGACAAAATCTATATCATGACCTTCACCCAATTAGAATATGCTATTGCTGTTGACACCTACCGGCATTTTGCGAAAGCTGCCGCTGCCTGCTTTATTACTCAGCCTACGCTGAGTATGCAGTTACATAAACTGGAACAGGAACTGGGTGTCAAGATATTTGACCGCAGCAAACAACCGGTGGTAACCACAGCTGCCGGTATTGATGTGATTGCTTATGCTAAAAAGATCATTGAAGAACGGGACAGTCTGAACGATTTCCTTCAATTGAAGAAAGGGGTAATGGCCGGCGAATTGAAAGTAGGCATCATACCCACCCTGGCACCCTATCTCTTACCTCTGTTTATTCCTTCTTTTACGAAAAAATATCCGCTGGTAAAGCTTATCATTAACGAATTGACCACAGAAACGATCATCAGCCGTCTGAGAGAAGGACGGATCGATACGGGTATATTGGTGACCCCACTCAATGAAGCAGGTATTAAAGAATATGTGCTGTTCTATGAAGAGATGATGGCTTATATTTCACCCAAAAACGCAGCTTATAAAAAAACTTATGTATTGCCGCAGGATATAGATCCCAATAAGCTCTGGTTGCTGGAAGAAGGTCATTGCTTCCGCACCCAAATAGCCAATCTCTGTCAATTAAGAAAAGCCAGTGCAGAAGGGAGTCATTTTGAATATGAAGCCGGAAGCCTGGAAACATTGCGGAGGCTGGTAGAATTAAACGATGGCATCACCATTTTACCAGAATTAGCCACGCTGGAATTATCAGCCAAACAAAAGAAACTGGTACGCCAGTTCAAAAAACCGGTACCAATGCGGGAAGTCAGCATCATCACACACCGGGATTTTTTAAAAAAGAGAATGATCGATGTATTGAAAAAGGAGATCACTGACGCCCTTCCTGAAAAAATTGCAAGGAATAAAAGTCCGAATGTATTGCCGGTATAAAAAGAGCAGCCAGTTTGGCTGCCCCTTCTTATACTCAATTAATTCTCTTTTGTCTCAAACACCCCCTTCCAGACCAACGCAGCAGCTATGCCGCCCACGATGGGTGCAGCAAAAAATAACCACAGTTGGGTCAATGCTTTGCCTTGAGCAAAAATAGCGGGACCAAAACTGCGGGCAGGGTTAACAGAAGTGCCGGTAATTGGTATTGCCACCAGATGTATCAGAATAAGAGTTACCCCTATGGCCAATCCGGCCATGGTGCTGTTTCCCCATTTAGATGTTGTGGCAAATATGACAAACAGAAAAAGGAATGTAAGCACCGCTTCCGTTACAAAAGCAGACGTCATGTTATACTCACCAAGGTACCCTTCGCCCCAACCATTGGAACCGAGTGCCCACTCAGCCATTTCAAATCCAGGTGCTCCTTTCATTATAACATATAACACCCCTGCTCCAAGTGTTGCGCCGATAAACTGGCCGATAATATAATTAATAGCTTCTGCCACCTTGATCTTGCCTGCCACAAGCATCGAAATAGTAATGGCAGGATTGATATGACATCCGGTGATACCGCCAATGGAATAAGCCATGGCTACTACAGCGAGACCAAAAGCCAATGAAATACCCAGCAGGCCTATACCAGAAGGACCATTAACGGAGATACCAGACACTACGGCTGCACCGCAACCAAAAAGAACCAGGGAAAATGTTCCGACCAGTTCAGCAAATAGCTTTTTCATACTAAGCAGGTTTAAAAAAGAATTAATTATATAGACAACCTATTGAAAGGTTATTTGTTTCTTTGAAGATAAACTAATCTCTGAATTATTTAATATCATCATCGTACTTAAAACAAAACCCATGAGTATTGAAATTGGACAGACAGCACCGGATTTTACCCTTTTTGACAGTAATAAAAACAAAGTAACTCTTTCAGAATTGAAAGGCAAGAATGTGTTGTTGCTATTTTTTCCCCAGGCTTTTACAGGCGTATGTACCAAAGAGCTGTGTTCTATAAGAGATAACATAGCTGCTTACGATAAAGTAAATGCCCAGGTGTTAGGAATTTCTGTTGATTCCGTTTTTACTTTGAACAAATTCAAAGAAGAACAGCAATATAATTTCCCATTGTTAAGCGACTTTAATAAAACTGTATCTGAGTTGTACAATACCATTTATCATGATTGGATACTTGACATGAAGGGGGTTTCTAAACGTTCCGCTTTTGTGATTGATAAGGAAGGTATCGTAAGGTATGCTGAGGTGTTGGAAAATGCCGGAGAGGTGCCAAATTTTGAAAATATACAGACCACCCTGGCAGAACTTAACTAATGTATCGTTAAAAACTGTTGATAATCAGCATTTAAGTTGCTGATTATCAATTTGTTTTATTCCTACGTAGTTTTACGTTGCGCAGAAAAAAAATATGGCTTACTTTTCGAATAATAAAAGTAAATTTGTTTCGTTGAGACGAACTCTTACCATATTATCCATTATTCTCCTGATTGCTGTTCAATCACAAGCTCAGTCATCCAGAACTACGCCTGTTAGCAGCGTTACAGATAAAATCATAAAACTGTATCCTAACCCGGCAACAACTTATATTACATTCGATTTACAGGGTGCTGCTAAAAAAGGGCTAACCATTAACATTTATAATGGTGTTTTGGGTAAGAAGATGTACGAGGCTACTGATGTTCCCTCCAAATTTACGATCAACCTGAATGATTATAACCGCGGTGTTTATATCTATCACCTGAAAGACAATACCGGAAGGATCATTGAAACAGGTAAGTTCCAGGTTTCCAACTAAATCTATTTATCGCTTTCTTATTGCACCTGAACGATCAGGAATTTCAGGTATTCTGTATTCTCCATACCCCATATTATTGGATGATCAGATGCCTGCTTTTGAAAGGTTACCTGCCGTATTCTTCTTCGTGCATCCTTTGCGGCCATTTCTATGATTTGTAAAAACATTTCCGGATTTACCAGGTTGGTACAGGAAGAGGTAACAAGAAAGCCGCCCGGTCTTACCAACTTCATTCCACGTAGGTTGATCTCTTTATAACCAGTAATAGCTTTTTGAATTGTTTCCCTGCTTTTGGTGAAAGCGGGCGGATCAAGCATTACCACATCATACTGCCTTCCGTCCTTTCCCCATTGCTTCAGCACATCAAATGCGTTGGCAGCTTCAAAGCGACAACGGTCCTGCACAGCATTTAGTGCAGCATTCTTATTGGCCTGCTCTACCGCATTAGCGGATATATCCAGCCCAAGCACTGATTTAGCACCATAGTGCGCCGCATGAACCTCAAAAGTGCCCGTGTAAGTAAATGCGCCCAGTACATCCGCATTTTTAACGATATGCTGAATGG
>JAEUVL010000299.1 GCA_016786965.1 Chitinophagaceae bacterium | reverse complement strand
GTATTCGTTATTAGAATGTATCATGATACTGGTATATAGCTTATCAGGATGTGTGCCATAATAAATATTATAGGCAAAGGCATTATCCACGGGCTTCCACTTGATGAAGGCGCTGCGTTTATCCTTTTCCGTTCGCAGTACAATAAAACCTTTTACCGGGTCTGGTTTACTGCCATTGCCATTGCCAAATATCCTGAAACCGCTGATAGCGAACTTACCGGTGGGCATGTGTATATTCTCCAGTTTGATAAATCTGGCCTGTACCGGCGTGGCCAGTTCTACATAGTCATGCGGCACATCAGTTTTGTTATTGCTTTTATCTACCAATACCGTCCATTTTTTACCGTCCTGGGAAGAGTATAATTTGTATTGATGATATTGGTCATTCCATTTTCCCAGCCTGTTACTCTCCACATCCTGGTCCGCATAATTGATCTGAATGGCATTTACCGTTGATATATTCCCCAGGTCAGTTTGAATATACTCTCCCTTATTTGCCGAAACAGCACTCCAATATGTTTTTGCCAATTCATCCACTGCATTATTTGGAACATAACCGCCAAGGGTGGATGACACCTGCACTGGTTTATTATAGTTGAGCAGCATCCAGCCGGTAAAGTACCCAGATTTGCCATTTAATCCGTAATTGGTTGCTGAAAAACCCGTTCCCGGTAAATAATGCGGATAATCACCAAATGAAGTGTTACAATACATTTTTCCATCTGCATCAAAGCCGGCGGGCCAGATACCCAATCTTCTTTCAAATGTATTTTTTACCGATAATACCGTGGTGGAAATATGCCAATAGTTCTTATAATTATCCTGGAAGGTAGCGCCATGACCAGCGCCTCTTACAAATCCGCCCAGCTTCATACTCAGCGGATCGCTTTGAGCTTCAAAAGGTCCTAACGGATCATTGCCTACCAATAACCCATCAGCATAGCCACTGAATTCTGTGCCCGGTGCTCCGTATTGTAAATAGTATTTGCCGTTATGTTTCGTCAGGTGGCTGCCTTCAATGAATGGGTCCAGGAACGTATTATCCATGTGCTCACCAAAGCGTTGCCAGCCATAGCGCCAGGGCTCTAACAGGTACATTTCTTTCCTGGTACCGATTGGCTGCAACGTTTTTCGGTTCAGCTCAATACCATACATCGGGAACTTATTGCTGCTGCCATTGTACATATAA
>JAEUVL010000282.1 GCA_016786965.1 Chitinophagaceae bacterium | reverse complement strand
GGTCATTATCTTGTTGATCAATTATTGCAAAAAGAGCATGCTGTTATTGCAACGGGCCTTGGTGCCTGCCGTTTACCTTTTAATGGACGAAGAAATTTTATTTATGCCCCGATGGATTTTACTGATGCGGCAAGAGTGAAGGTTGTATTTGAGGAGTATAAGCCGATGGCTGTGATACATGCCGGAGCTATGTGCAAGCCTGATGATTGTGAACTACAGCAGGAGCTCGCTTACAAGGTGAATGTGGAAGGAACTGTAAATCTGCTAATAGAATCGAAACAATGGGGCTCTTATTTTTTATACGTATCCACTGATTTTATTTTTGATGGAAATAAAGGAATGTACAGTGAAGAAGATGTTCCTGATCCTGTGAATTATTATGGTGTCACCAAATGGCAAGCTGAAAAAGCGGTGATGCAGTACGAAGGTAGCTGGGCTATTGCCCGTACTGTTCTGGTATATGGCAAACCTTTGGCCGGGCGATCGAATATACTTACTGTGGTAAAGGAAAAGCTGGAAAATGGAGAAGGCTATAAAGTGGTAAGCGATCAGGTGCGTACCCCAACTTATGTGGAGGACCTTGCTGCCGGTATCATATTGATGATTGAAAAGAAGGTGGGCGGAATTTTTCACTTATCGGGACCTGATATTCTTACCCCATTTGATATGGCTTGTAAAACGGCTGACCTGTTACAACTGGATAAGACATTACTGACGAATGTAACAGCAGCCACCTTTTCGCAACCGGCCCAGCGGCCGCTAAAGACGGGTTTTCGTATTGATAAATCAAAAAAGGAATTGGGTTTTGAGCCAATTCCTTTTGATGAAGGTTTGAGAAAGACATTTTTTTCTTAGAAACTAAATGTAACAGCTGCTTTTATAAAACGGGGTGAGCCGGGTGTATAATGTATCTCCGAAACAGGAGATATCTCATCTTTTAATCTTGATTCGGTATTGAATTGCGCTTCTCTCCAATCCCGGTTGAGTAAATTTTCGCCTGATAAAGAGAACTCAAATTGTTTCAGTTTATAAGATGCAACAGCATCAAGGAGGAAGTATCCTTCTGCCACTACTGAATTAGTCTCATCAGCCGGGCGGCTGCCAATAAAACGATAACGCAGCGAACCGCTGAATCCGTTCTTAGTTTTGGCTGTTAATCCGCCGATACTGGTGAAGGAGGGAGCCAGTGGTACAAAATCTTCGCCTTTTATTTCGCCAATAGCCCGTGCCCGGGTAAGATTAATATCAAGGTCACCAAATAACCACTTGGCAAACTGGTAGCGGGCAGATACATCGATACCCATACGCCTTGTTTTGCCGCTGGGCTCCACAATACCTGCGTCACCTACATACACAAACTCCTGTTGTGAGTACAGGTGCCATAGGGCTGTTTTCAATATCAGGTTTTTATTGGGTTTTAAAATAACGCCAAGGTCAGTACCTACTACTTTTGGCAATATATCATTTGCCTGGTTGTCTAATATTACACGGGTATCATTTGAATGAAATCCGATACCATTGTTCAGGTACAGTTTTATTTTTTGGGTGGGAGAGAAGCTAAGATTTAGTTTGGGGCTCAGGGTTCCTTTCTTTTGTTTCGAAAAACTAGTGGCACCTGCCAGTTCGTCTTTGTATTTAAAAATGAAGTGGTCGTACCTCAGTGCGGCATTCAGGGTGAATTTATTATTCAGTTCAATGTCCTGGTTGATGTAGAGGTAAGAATTCAATTCCTTTACATCGCCTTTTTGTATGCTGTTGTAAAAAGTGTTTCTTGTTGCTTTGGATAATT
>JAEUVL010000467.1 GCA_016786965.1 Chitinophagaceae bacterium | reverse complement strand
CCGTTTTCACCAAATTCATTGATGTGTACTGGCAGACAGGGCACAAAACGGCCCATGATACCCTGTACGGCATTGGCCGGAATGCTCCAGATTCTGAAGAATCCAAGTATATGATCAATACGAAAAGCGTCAAAATATTCGCTCATTTGCTCGAACCGCTGCTTCCACCAGGAAAATCCATCTTCCTGCATCTTTTTCCAGTTGTAGGTGGGAAATCCCCAGTTCTGACCGATGGCAGTAAAATCATCCGGCGGAGCACCCGCCTGCCAGTCCATATTATACATCTCCGGTGCCACCCAGGCGTCACAACTGTTTCGGGAAATGCCAATCGGAATATCACCTTTCAGCACTATTCCTTTTTTATGGGCATAGTCTGCTGCTTCTTTTAATTGCAGGTGCAAATGGTATTGATTGAAATAGTAGAAACCAATGCTTGTGTAAGTGGCTGATTTTGGAGAAACCAGTTTTGAGATCGCCGCTTTATTGTACACCGCATTTGTTTTCCATTCTTCAAAGTTGGAGCTGCCATATTTATCCCGCAAATAGCAGAACGCCGCAAAGGACTCCAGCCAGTGTTTGTTGGCTTTGAAGAAATGTTTGAACCCGTCCGATGCCAGGCACTCATCACCCATTACATCATATAGTTCTTTTAGCGCCGCAAATTTTATTCTGATCACCTCTTCATAATCTACCACAGGCAGTTCATTCAATTCTTTTTGCTTCTTGTTCAGCAATTTAATTTGCGCTGCGTACTCTTTACCAGCCACTTTCTGTAAGTTGATATACAACGGGTGAAGGGCAAAAGCAGAAATGGCACCATAGGGGTAAGAATCCATCCAGGTAAAGGTGGACATTGTATTATTGATCGGCAGTAGTTGTATCAGCTTTAATCCGGTTTTTTTAGCCCAGTCCACCAGCAATTTTATATCGCTGAACTCTCCTACTCCAAAACTATTCTTACTGCGTAAGCTAAAAACGGGGATTGCCACACCGGCCCCTTTCCAGGTATTGTTGGGAAAGTGTATGAAGCCATCGTGAAGTACCGTTACTTTTTTCTTTGCTGCATCACTATAGGCCAGCCGGTTATTACCACTTTCATAACCGGTAAAGACCATGTCTTTAGTATTATAGATGCCGTACTTGTAGGCAACCGGGAAATTCTCGTTGGAGAGATCAAGTTTTGCCACCCACCAGTCACCTTCTTTTTTCAACAATACTGGATTGGCCTCGTTCCAGTTATCAAACCGCTCCCCGCTGCCCGTAAGGCAAACCACCTCTTGTTTATCCAGCAATGGTGCCTTTACTTTAAACACATGGGTAAATTCTTTATCTGCTACCAGCTTTGCCTTGCCATGGTGAGACTGCAACAATACCTTTTTAAATGGGGCTGAAAAGAATACATTCTCATATTCGCCGGCATGATTCCAGGTATCTGATAGCAACAACTCGTGGGTTTCTTTAGAAGGTATATCAACGCTTCTGTCGTTGCCCCATTCAAAGATCATTTCACCATCCTCGTTCTTCAGAATGTATTTGTAAGTAAGGTCTTTTGTAAGCTCCTTTCGTTTGATATCAATAGAGACATGCCAGAATTCGTCGTTCAGATAATTCATGGCCAAAGCCTGTTCCGGGTGGTTATTTCCAAGCTCATCAATATTGCCTGAAACTAAAAGGCTCTGCCCAAAGCGGGTGTGAAAACGTAAATAAAACTGGATCTTCATCGCAATCGTTAGGTTGTCAGGTGTTACTATGGCGCAAACGTCGTGTTTTCTCAACACAATGTCACGAAAGTAGAAAAAAACCCCAAGGTTCGTACATTTATTCGAAAATATGGGTAAAAAAAGTGACGCAATCGTATGAGTACGAATAATAAAGGCTGGCAACGACTGTTTATTTTTTGTTTTGGGCTTTTTGCAGGTACTGCTTTCTGCATGAAGTGGATGGAGAGTGATTTTATTTACAATGAGAAGCTCTTTACTATTATTGGACTGGAAGTCACTTATCCTAAAGAAAAGGTGGCTGCCATCCTGGGTGGCCTGGATGGTACCGTGAGACGTTCATTGGAGTACCACTTGTATTTTGATTTTGCCTTCATGGTGGGGGTATATCCGGGAATACTGGCACTTTGTATGATGGCCAGAAACAAATCCGCCAACCGGAAGATGAGGCTTTTTTTGTCCGTCCTGGCTATTGGTCAGTTTATCGCATTCGGTTGTGATATTGCGGAGAACTGGTTCTTATTGCAATGGTTAGAGTTGCCAATGATCGGTAGCGAATTTGGCGTCTTTCACATCATTGTTTACATCAAATGGATATTGGCTTTATCAGGCGCATTGATAGCTATCCCACTGGCTCTCCGCCGGGGTCAGAAAAAAAAATCCCCTTAGAATTACACGAGTGCATATCAGCGCCTCTGTAATGAGGGAGTTGTAAAAAACTTCTCCTATAAAACGGAATTTTTTAATACCCCCGGGGTAACTCTAATTATTAAATTTCATTATCTTCATATCAGAGCCATCCTTTATGCTTTGCAGCAGCATTCTCGGTTCAGCCAGTTTTCCACCTTATGAGCAACATATTTAAGTAGTTATTTCCTTTTACAATAAATAAAATCAATAATTATGGCCACTACTTACGCCGATATGTACAAGTCTGCAGTAATAAATCCTGCCAAAAAAGCAGAAACGGATGCTATTTGTAAAAGGATAAAATCAGGCCAGGCGAGGTATCAGTCTGTAGCAGCCACCCTGGCAAATGGTATTCCCTGGTGGTTCATTGGAATAACACATTTTATGGAAGCAGGCGGGTTTAAGAACCCCTTTCTTTACCATCTCCATTGCGGAGACCCGCTAACAGGCCGTACCGTACATGTACCGGCAGGCAGGCCCAAAGCAAACCCTGGCGGAGGCACAGTACCTCCTTCCAAAACCAATCCTTATAGTTGGGAAGAATCAGCATTAGATGCTCTCCGGCTGATGGGCTATAATAAAGTCACGAATTGGGCCATCCAGGATTGCCTGGTTCTGTTTGAAAAATTCAACGGGCTTGGGTATAAAAAGAAAGGCGTTCCCTCTCCTTATCTCTGGAGTTATACACAGCATTATGTGTCAGGAAAATATGTGGCAGATGGGAAATATGACCCAAAAGCTGTTAGCAAACAACCTGGAGTGGCGGCGATGATGAAAGGACTGGGTGTGAAGTGATTATATTCACGCAGGTGGAAAAAACTCTTTTTACATTTTAGACACGCCGCCTTATTTTTGTACCGCCTGAGTATGATGGCTGTAACCAAAAAAAATTACAATGGAACAAACTAAGAAATATAGAGGTATCTGGTGGTTAGTTTTTCTTGCTTCTACTGCAGCATTGCTTTTTGCCATTTATACTCATTGGGAATGGCTTACTCTTATACTTCCCTTTCAAACCACTGCTTTTGTAAAGGCAATGGACATCATGTAAACTTAACTATTACTCTTTCCC
>JAEUVL010000247.1 GCA_016786965.1 Chitinophagaceae bacterium | reverse complement strand
TTACCCATTCAGCGCCGCCGCACCACTTACGATCTCGGTCAATTCGGTGGTAATAGCAGCTTGTCTGGCCCTGTTGTAAGATATCTTCAGTGAGCGGAGCATCTCATTGGCATTCTCACTGGCTTTGTCCATAGCTGTCATACGGGCGCCATGCTCAGAGGCATTGGAATCCAGTACTGCTTTGAATAATTGCGTGTTCAATATTTTGGGCATCAGCTCAGCGATGAGTAGTTCTTTCGTAGGATCATATAAAAAGTCGGCTTTGGCCGTGCCTTGCTTTTTCTCCACTTTGGGGATTGGCAGGAAACGTTCTACTTCAAAACGCTGGGTTGCAGCGTTTTTGAACTGGCTGTATACCAGTTCCACCACATCAAATTTCTTTTCTTCAAAAGCGGTCATCGCTGCTTTGGAAGCGGCCTGCACATTCTCAAACGTCAGGTTTAGAAAAATATCTTTGAAAGTAGCATCTGCATTGTAATTGTTCTTCGCAAAATGTTCATAGCCTTTTTTACCAATGTTCCAGATCGTTACATTGCCCTTTTTATGCTGCTCGGCATATTTCTCGGCGATAGTGGCTTTTGCCAGCTTAATTGTATTGGCATTAAAAGCACCGGCGAGTCCGCGGTCGCTGGTGATAACGATCAGCAGCACTTTTTCTACCGGGCGTTCAGCAGCCAGGCTCATACCAGCCCCTCCTTCACTGTTGCTCACGATATTGCTCAGCATTTCCTGCAGTTTCTGTGCGTAAGGACGCATTTGAATAATGGCATCTTGAGCCCGGCGAAGCTTGGCAGCACTTACCATTTTCATGGCTTTAGTGATCTGCTGGGTACTCTGAACTGATTTGATACGGTTACGAACCTCTTTTAATTGACCGGCCATTGTATATCGTTTAAAGTTCTATGTTTAGAGTTTAAAGTTGTAATAGCAGAAATTTCATCCCGGAACCGAAGTTTCAGTTTAGCGGGATAACGTTAAACCTTAAACTTTTAAACTATTCCACCTGATTTCAGGCCGCAAAAGTACGGGCTAAGCCCTGAAATTCCATGCAACGGGGAAAATAATCGGGGCTGAATACCAGGTTGTTGGTTACCTGTGCAAATCCCCGGAAAGGAGCACAAAAAGCTCGTTATTCAGGCTCTTTCACCAGCCAAAATTCCCTTTTCAGGCGAAAAGAGCGGTACAGGCGTCCGCCTCCCGGAGTAGCATTTTGTATGGGGTCCTCACTTTCCTTTACGAGTTCCAGTTGAATAGGGCCGCTGGCCAATCCGGTCATTTCTTCACGACTGATCAGCAGGCGGTTATCTGCCTGTATAGTATCAAGCCTTTCGATCCCCTCGCTCCCAAAAATGGTATCCGTCATTAATATTCTTATCAGGTCACCCTTTTCCACTCCGTTTAGTTCAAGCACCAGCTCCTCTGCCGGTAATGAATCCGGCAAAGTAGTTAGTAGTTGCAGTGGTTGAAAAGTAAATTCTTCCTTGTATTCCTTATTAGCGTTGGTGGTGAAAATGATGGTATGATTGCCGGCAAACTCTGCCAGGGGCCGTTGCACCTCATAGTAAGCACCAGTGATCTTTGTACTTTCAGCCAGAAGGGGGATGCCGTCAAGCTTCACCTGACCTTTTCCTTCAATAGAAACTACTTCGCCTGCTTCTTCTTCCCGGTATTGCAGCATTATGGTAACACTATCATTTTCTTCCTCACCGGTGATAGTGTAATCAAAAAAAAACTGGTTGGTATCAGCCTGTTTGTCCTTACTGGCACAACCGGTCATTAACAAAAGAAATATGAGAACCGTAACGGCCGGGAGATTATTAAAACGGAAGAAACTATACATGGCCGCAAAATACTGCAACTATCACCAATTTTGCTACGGTGTTTTTCCAAGAGCTGCTTCTTCCTTCAGCCGGTTATATTCCCTTACCAGTTCCGAGTACTTGTTCCTTTGTCTTGAGAACCTGAATTGGTCAAGCTTTTCACCTATTTCTTCATCTGCCAGCATGCTCTTGGTCTTTTTCCAGTCCCAGACCCATTGCGGCACCTGGTTGCTCTCCTGTGTATGTTTAACCAGGTAATAATAAATTCGTGGGCCCCTGCTGGTGAAAAGATACTTG
>JAEUVL010000244.1 GCA_016786965.1 Chitinophagaceae bacterium | reverse complement strand
CTTTTTAAGGTTCACTACCTGTAATTGAGATAAATGTGTATTTTTGGAAATTGAGGAGATGAGTGGAAGATGGAGAAAAGGGAAATGGGGGCTGGTGCTGAGTTTTTTATCATGCTTCGTTTGATTTTTTAAGATATAACTGTCTCACAAACATCGGGCTACGGCTGTTTTGCCCAGTAGAATTACCGAAAGTTGAAGAGGTAGTATTTCTCAAGCTTTCATTGGAAGATTGAGAAATTCCAATCCGGCAGGGTTGCAACGGAAGCTCAATAGAATTACCACAGCCAGACTCATTATTCTCCTTCAATTATTAATTACTTAATTATTCAATAGTCATGGGTTGTACAGGTTGCAGTACCGATACTGGCGGAAAGCCAAATGGATGTAAGAGCAACGGCGGGTGCAGTTCCGGCGGGTGTAACCGCATGAATGCTCACGACTGGCTGCGCAACCTGCCAATTTCCGATACGGAAACGGCCTGTAAGGTGATAGAAGTGAGTTTTAGCCAGGGCACCCGTAAAGATTTTTACCGCAATCCCAACCTGCAACCTTTTGAGAAAGGCGATCTGATAGCAGTGGAAGGGGTGAGTGGATTTGACGTGGGCGAAGTATCACTTACCGGCGAGATTGTAAGATTACAAATGAAGAAACGGGGCATTAAAGAAGATAACCCAGAGATGAAAAAGGTGCTTCGCAATGCAACGGACCGTGATATTGATCTGCTGAAGCAAAATAAAGCCCGTGAACCGGAAGCGGTGATCCGCAGCCGGGCCATAGCCCGCCAGTTGAAACTGGATATGAAAATAAGCCAGGTGGAAATGCAGGCCGATGGACGAAAGGCCACTTTCTTTTATATAGCCGATGGGCGGGTGGATTTCAGGGAACTGATAAAAGTGTACGCCTCAGAGTTCAGGGTAAAAGTGGAAATGCGCCAGATCGGCGCCCGGCAGGAAGCGGGTAAAGTGGGTGGTATTGGAAGCTGTGGCCGCGAGCTTTGTTGCAGTACCTGGCTTACTGATTTCAAATCGGTGAATACAGCAGCAGCCCGGTATCAAAATCTATCGATCAATCAAACCAAGCTCAGTGGCCAATGCGGCCGTTTAAAATGCTGTTTGAATTATGAACTGGATACCTACTTAGATGCCTTACAACATTTTCCCGACAACTGTGATGTGCTGCAGGTGGCTAAAGGCAATGCCTTCCTGATCAAAAAGGATATCTTCAAAAATCTGATGTGGTATACATTGCCCGATAGCAATAAGCAATATCCATTAAGTATAGAAAGGGTTCAAAAAATAAAAGCTCTAAACCAGCAAAACATCCGTCCGGATGAGCTGGAGCCGGTGGAAGTCGTATCGAGCAAGCCAAAAGATGAAGAACCAGAATTTGTAGAACTTGTAGGACATATCAGTTTGCGCAGCCTGGATAAAGCGGCCGATAAAAAACGCCGTCAGAACCAGCCGGGTAATCAACAAAAAGGCCAACGACCCCAACAAAGAAATCAGGGCGGCAGTAATCAACAGGGTGGGCAGGGGCAACAACGTCAGCAGGGCGGTCAGGGTGGTGCCCAAAAAGGCGGCGGCGGTAACCAAAATCGTCAGCAAGGCGGTGGTGGCCAAGGTCAACGGCCTAACAGAAACCAGGGTGGCGGTAATCAACAGGGTGGACAAGGTCAACAACGCCAGCAAGGTGGTGGTCAAAACAGGAACCAATCTGGCGGACAGCGTCCAAATAATCCTAACCGTAACCAGGGTGGACAACGACCAAATAATCCCAATTCCGGCAAGGATAAGCAGTAAGAGTCTTCCAGGTTAAAAATT